>NZ_JANHZQ010000100.1:0-2997 GCF_041414725.1 Alteromonas sp. DY56-G5
TTTGACACACGTGCAACTGGCCTTAAATACAGCTGACACAGTGGGTAGTACATAGCGTTAATATTTCTTATACTCTCCGAGATAATGTTTTTGTGTATGAGTGCAATGAGCATTGAGTAGGCTGTTGCAGCACAGTTCGTGAGGCCCGGTTAATCCCGGGCTTTTTGGGGTGGTCTTCTTGTATTTCATATGGTCTGGAATGGCACTAATTGAAGAGCTCAAGTCCGATCTTGCTTAAATTGTAACGTGACTCTATCGCCGCTAGTTCCCTGATTTGGTTTCGGTCTTTAAATTGGTCCAAGTGTGTTTGCAATCTTTGCATTTGTAAGTGTAGGTGTAAATAAAGTCGGTCTTAATTACCTGTCTGTATTCAGGTTCCCTGGTGTTATAGTTGAATCGGCTCTCCATTCTAGAATAAGTGGGCGGCCGCAAAAACTGAGTGCAACACCCGACCATTTCGGTAAGGTGTTGCCCCATGTCCTATCACGAACTCAGCGCCACAGAGCGCGTCACGATCCAGATCGGCCTGTGCAATGGCTTCAGCCAGCGCAGGCTTGCCCGGCTGATGAACCGCAGCCCCTCGACGGTCAGCCGTGAGATCCGGCGCAACCGGAATGCTCAAGGCGAGTACGTTGCAGACGATGCCCAGCGCTTGATGCATACACGCCGCGTGGTCTGTCGACCCGCAAAACGGCTGGTGCCCGGCAACGAGTTGTTCGAGCTGGTCGCCCACCTGCTGCGACAGCGCTTTTCTCCCGAGCAGATTGCCGGCAAGCTGCGAACCATGAAATCCCCAAGCTTCGAAGACGCCTACGTCTGCCGCGAGACAATCTACAACGCGATCTATGCCCTGCCGGTCGGCGAGCTGCGCAAGGAGCTGATCATCTGTCTGCGGCAGGGCAAGACTACCCGCCGGCCGCGCTCCGGCGGGGTGGATCGACGTGGCCAGATCCCCGACATGGTCAGCATCCACGTACGCCCACCGGAGATCGAAGACCGCCTGATGCCCGGTCACTGGGAGGGCGATCTGATCAAGGGCAAGGCCAACGCCTCGGCGGTAGCCACCCTGGTCGAGCGCACCAGCGGCTACCTGATCCTGGCGAAGATGAACGATGCGACGGCGACCTCGGCGGTGGAGGGCTTCAGCGCGGCGCTGAACCGCATGCCGCTGGCTGTACGCAAGAGCATGACCTACGACCAGGGGCGAGAGATGGCGCGGCACGCGGAAATCACCCAGAAGACCGGTGTGGCGATCTACTTCTGCGACCCACACAGCCCCTGGCAGCGCGGCAGCAACGAGAACATCAACGGCCTGATCCGCCAGTACCTGCCCAAGGGCACGGACTTGTCGGTGTACAGCCAGGAGCAGTTGGATGCCATTGCCTACGAACTGAACATCCGACCGCGCAAGCGCTTCAATTGGAAATGCCCGATTGAGGTCATGACAGAAGTAGTGGCGTTGCAGCATGATGCACCTGCTTCAATCCAGTAACCGTGTTGCACTCAGCTTCTGCAACCGCCCATGATATTGAGTCATAACGTTTCTCTCGCCCATCCAATTATTTACAAACGACTGGGGAGGTGTGACCGCGCATCGCCCCTCCCCGACTTCACAACTCGCCGAGGTCACCGAACCTATTGATTATTGACGAAGTTGAATACACCTTTGGCGTTATCAGAAAACTTAGTCGCCTCTTCAAGCAGCGTCATGAAAATTTTCGGATCGCCCTTTTCTTCTGGGTACAGCGACACCAACGGGTCTTCGAATTCACGAACATAGCCCAACGAAGCAGCACCTAAGTCGTAGCCGATCAGGCGCTGCATGTCTATCGGCAAGGTCTTGGCCAGCTCAGGCGGAACCACCAAGTATTGGTTCTCTTCCTGGCGGAGCCAACCAATGCAGTAATCTAGGTTCAATGCGCGGCGCCAGGTATTGGTACGGTTTGGGCCACCACCATGAATGGTCTTGCCGCTGTAAATCAGCACAGAACCCTTCTTCATTTCTGCCGCAAGTGTGTCTTTGATGGTGTATTCCGTTGCAACACCTTTGGTCTTGTGACTACCAGGAATTACGCGGGTAGCACCATTTTCTTCGGTAAAGTCATCCAACGCCCAAATGGTGCTGACCTCCGTTTGAAAATCTTCCGGGAAATGGTCGTACCAATCCCAAGCAAATTCATCACGGTGCAAAAATTGCTCCTTATTGCCCGGCCCGATGGAGATCACCTGAGTGAGGTTCAGCTGAATCTTGGTTGCATTGCGGCCCAGAAATGCACGCGTCGCGCCAACGACCGTGGGGTGCATCACAATCTGGTGAGACGATTTGGAGCGAGCAATGACCGCACCGCTTCGACGCGTCTGCTTACCTAGTGCATTGTTGACGCCGTCGTCTGTGGTGCCCACGTAGGGCTCCATCTCGCGGTTGACGGCATCAACGACGTCTTCAGAAACAGCCTGATCAATGATGCAATAGCCATGCTCGGTAAGGCATTCGACTACCTGTTCGACCGACGCGCCAGAGGGAAGGTGAATTAACGACATATTAGCTCCTGTTGATAGCAGAGTTTATTACTTACGAACGTTCGCTAGTGTAAAAGCAAAAACAATGCCACATTTCAAAACACCCGCAAAACGCCTTCAAAATTGAACTTTAGCCCGTAGATAATAGACTGCCTGGGCAAGTCGGCACCCCATATTGCTTCCCAAGGGCAAGACTAATTCGCCAAAACTTATGCACCAAATACAAGCAGACCGGCAGTTTTTTGCACCACCAAGGCGCACCTCTAGGCAAGATTTATACTGTGAAAAGTAAAAACGGCCGTGGTGTGGTTGATATCGATATCAGTATCATTTATATCGATAGTAATTTCAGCGTAAGGGCCGATCTTATAACTTCTGTGCCAGGCCTCTCGGGCTGCTCTGTACGTTTTTCGGACCTTGAGACTATAAATTTCCCACCCTATTGATCAGTAGATTTACATTAAAATCATATACACA
>NZ_JANHZQ010000101.1:0-2769 GCF_041414725.1 Alteromonas sp. DY56-G5
GAACACTCCGAATTTCACTATGCCTATTAGATCAAAGCCCCAGACTTTCGTCTAGGGCTTTTTCAACAGTCTGAAGCGGCTTTAGAAGCCGCTTTTTTGTATAAGATGTTGATTGCATAACATGAGGTGGCGTTAGTTTATTTCCCAATTACGCCACATGCTACGCGGTCACCACCGCCACCTAACTTTTTAGGTGAATCAGAGTAATTGTCGCCACCTGCGTGAATCATTAAGGCGCGGCCTTCAATATCATCTAACTCAAGCTCTGGTGCAAAGATAGGCTGGGTTGCGTTTCCATTTTCATCAACATAAAGCACGGGTAGATCGCCCTCGTGACCCTTCTCAGACCAAGGAGCACGGTGTTTACCGGTACCTTCTGGATCGAAATGGCCGCCCGCTGCGCCGCCCAACACTTTTTGTCCATCTTTCATTGAGGGTGAACAGTCACCATTTTGGTGGACATGAAAACCATGAATGCCTGGCGTTAACCCTGACAGGTTTGGCGTAAATACTACACCGTCATCATCATAACTGCTCACCACTACTGAGCCCATGCTCATCCCTGTTTCCAGGTTATTCATTATCACTTCTTTTCCATCGTTATCATGATGGCCTGCGAAACTGCTCGCACTTAACATTAATGTCAGTGAGCCTGCTAAGGTAGATAGTAAACGTTTCTTCATCGTGTTCTCCTTCACTCAATTATTAACGAATTTGTTAAAAGCATTGAAGTGAGATGAGCATAAAGTGAACCATTGTGGCGCATAACTCAGGGATACTACGCAAGACTAGTAATACTAGGGCGTTGAAGCGACAACCGAGTTGTATGTTAGCGAACAGCTACTGGCATTTACGGAAATCATTATATTGGTTACGTGAAAAAGTTACCGACCATTACCTTATCTTTTTGGCTTTTCCGTATTATTTTCACTCTCTTTGAAGGTCGCCTCTTCATATAGTCTTTGGATATGGAGCCTCTCCATGAGTAGGCGGTACTGTCATACAGAAGTTACAGTGTTAAAACTCAGTAACAATATGGCAGTAGCACTTTTTTCCTATTCGACTTACAGTTAGCTCACATTACATAAGCAAGGGCATAGGTATGTATACACTTTACGGATATCCGAAAACCCGCTCGGTTCGCGTGGCATGGGCACTGGAAGAGCTAGGTTTACCTTTTGAGTACAGCTTAGTTGACTTAAAACAAGGGCAACACCTGTCAGAAGAATATAAAGCTATCAGTCCTGCCTCTAAAATCCCAGCGCTTTCGACGCCAGAAGGTACCTTGACGGAATCGGCGGCTATCGTCACTTTTTTAGCTGAACGTCACGGCATGCATGAATTCATTCCAGAGCCTGGTAGCTTCGAGCGAGCCAAATATGAAGAAATGATGTTGTTTCTTACCAATGAGTTAGAGCAACCGATTTGGAATTTAGCAAAGCACACCTTTGCGTTGCCTAAAGAGCAAAGACTTGAACAAATGCGTGATGTAGCGGTGTGGGAGTTTAAGCGCGTGTTGCCCGTATTTTCTTCTATGCTGGGCGATAAAGAATTTGTATGCGGCACCATGTTTACCATGGCCGACATAATAGCAGGTCATATTTTGGCGTGGGCAAAAGGTAGCAAGCTAGATATCACGCTAGACGGTAAAACAGACAATGTAGCCGCGTACGCACAACGTGTGTTAGGTCGTGAAGCGTATGAGAGGGCGTGGCGAAAAGAGATGGATCATTTGCCTGAATAAACAGTGCATCCTGAAAAACCTTAAATGAATAGATACCGTGTGAAGATGTGGCTAATTAAGTAAACGTTGAATTGCATTGTACAGCCGGTATGCCTGATATCAGGCGTCAGGTACGCACTATTAGGTTTAAATGCGTTTATCACGCGATATATAGAATCAAAAAAACACAAAACGACAGCGCCTTTTTTTGTTGAAAACAAACCGCAAAATAAAGGCGAAATAACAAGGGAACAAAAAATGAAAGCATTCAAAACACTACTTGTAAGTAGTGCAGTAACTATGGCAATGGGCCTTAGCTCAGCTGTGGCACATGAACACGGCAATGCAAATGTGCAGAGTTCATCAAAAAGTACTTCAGTGTCAAAAGAAGCGTCTGAGCACGAAAAACTTTTTGCGTTATTTGCAGCCGCTGACCAGCGTGATATTGAGCTAAACCCAATCATGGCCATTTTTCGCGGCGACATGCGTTACGCGGACAGAATGGGCGACTTCTTAACAGACTCTCACGCTTTAGCGGGAAAAACAGCTACATTGCTAAACTTGTCAGAGCTTAAACAAATTGACCGCAGTAAGTTAAGCGACACCGATAAACTCGCCTACGACGTATTTAAATACAATGAAGAGCGCTCGCTAAAAATGTCTACGGACGAGATTGAAGCGCTAACGGAAGTGCGTCCTGTTAATCACTTCAGTGGGTTCCACACCTTCTACCCGACCTTCGCGAGCGGAAAGGGCGCAGCGCCATTTAAAACAGTAGAAGATTACGAAAATAACTTATCTCGCCATAAGGATTACATTGCTATTTCTGACCGCGCTATCGGAAAGTTCCGCGAGGGCATGGAAAGCGGTGTTCTTGAAACTAAGCTGACAATCGATCGCGTGATCAAGCAGTTCGATACTCAGCTGGCTATCCCAATTAAAGAGTCACAGTTTTGGGGGCCAATTACTATGTTCCCAGAAAGTTTCTCTGACGAAGAAAAAGCCCGTTTAACCGCTGACTACGAGAAAGCGACGCAAGAGATTTA
>NZ_JANHZQ010000102.1:0-2617 GCF_041414725.1 Alteromonas sp. DY56-G5
GAACAATACGCCTGATATCTTGCCATCCCGTTGTAATAACATTCGTTCTGATAGGCTTCTTTAGCGCCAGTATGGTGTTACATTGTTCATTTTCAGTCACCTCAAACAGATCGTTGATGACGCTGTTAAATTGCGCGTATCGCGGTGCAAAGCTGTAGCCGCATAGATCCAATAAAGCGAAGTTGACGTGATTGACACCGTGTGTATCTGTCGAGAGTACGTCAGGTTTGATATCGCTGCTGTTGGATTGCAACAGATCATAGATATAGTGTGATTCATGCTCGTTGGAGCCGATTATCCGTGCATTCAGCGCGCTGTGATTGGCGACCAGGGTCATGGCCGTGATCCCTTTATTGGTACCGAAGTACTTCGAGGAATACCGGGTTTTAAACGTTTCCAGATGCGTTTCGAATTTCTGACCATCCGCACTGGCGTGCAACTGGTCCTCCTGAATATGGTAGTGGCGGAAGATGGGTAATGAAGCCACCGCATTATTGATCACGTCGCTGGCATCATGCAGCGTTTCAGGTCGGATATAGTTAGCCTGTACTGTACTCAGGTGTTCATAACTGCGGTCGGAGATCTGCGCCATACCATACACACCACGGTGAGTGGCGTTAGCAATCAGAATGGCCAGTAAATCATCCTGATGAGTAGTTCCCTGTTTTTGTATTGGCAGCACATGTGTCAGGCATCGCATAAACCCGGTTTCGCGCTCAACATACCGCAGGACATCCGCGATACCGACTGGCTGCATTCGCTTAAAGAAGGGATTGTTGACCAGAGATGTAGCGCCTTTTGTTGGCAGGTGCCAGCGGGTGCCCGAGCGATTTTTCATGATTACATTGCGATTATCTCCCTCATCAATATGGCGCGCCACGTCTTTGAGCGCGCTTTCCAGTCGATGTTGTTTCTCCTGTAACAATGCGTCAACAGGTTGTTTTAGTCTGTCCAGTGTTGATGAGGCCAGCAGTGCATCCTGCGATGTTTGGGGGATCAGGTCGTCTTCCAGTGCCCGGTATTTGGTGACATTTGACAGATAAATACGTCCGTTCAGTCGTGAAGTTAACTGCCGGTAGAGCAGCCATTCATAACGTTGCGGATTAACGTTATCCTGTTTCACCAGCCATGAGAGGTGCTTTTTGGGGATAAGCGACGTATCCATTGTCATCAGTGATTCACCGGATACGATTTCCGTTTGCATCTTTTGAAGTTGGGCGACGACGGCTTCTGAGCCTTTACCGGCCTCACATTCAAGGCACAGGAACACTGGTCTTAACAACTGTTCCAGAAGGTTTCGTTGTTCGTCATAATATTGCCACTGGTACTCTTCCACGGTCCGTTTCTGTTTTTTCAGGTAAAGGCAGAGGGTCTGGATATCCCTGTCATTCATGACCTTCAATGCCTGTTGTCTGACTACTGAGAAGGGCTGATTGTCATCAATATTCTCGTCAACAAACAGGTGAAGTAGCTCTGCCGCTTTCGTGACATTGTCCGCAGCTGACTGCCAGGACAGGAACACTGCTTGTTGTGCAAAGGCGTTGGCGGCTTCCTGTTGTTTTCGGATATGGTAAACAAACCCATCCGTCAGGCGCTCCAGTGCAAGTTGCATGCGCTCTGTCAGATGACACAGTAACCACAGGTGCTGCTGTGAGCGTTTGAAGCGCCGCACTTTACTGCCGTAGTAATCAATAAGGCCGCTGAAGTGTTGTCGATTTTTTAGCGACAGATTGAGCCTGTCCACAACGTCATTTATTTGCGTGTGCCATGGTGCTAACCGGTGGTAAATGGCGAGCTCTTTTTTAAGCTCAGGCACGGTCAGACTTTTGGCACCACCCCTGAGATGGCTCAGACTCAGCCCGTCGTCTTTAGTAGTGATTATGTTGTCCAGAAAGACGTTAAGTTCATTACTGGTAAGTTGATTCAGTTGGAGCGTCAGGTCTTTTCTGACCTGTTGCATTGTGCGGCTTATCAGTCTTTGAAGCACGGAGTACTTAGGAATGGCAATGTTATAGCTGGCAAGGTATTCAATGGCCGCATCAAAGAGGTGTCGAGGCTCCAGCCAGGCATGACCAATGTAAACCAGGTGGTGGCACAGAGCATTGAGGTGCTGTTTTTCATTCCACTTATTGTAATTAAGTAGACGCAGTATCCTTGAGTAAATACGGTCACGCTGCATTTTACTGACACTGAAAGGCCTGATCCCTTTACCTCTTTGAATTTGGGAGGCAATAAACTGCATGTCGATACTGATATCACGGAAACTCGGAGCAATGATCACTGGCTTAGATTTAAAATAGCCCAGAAGCGCCACGAAATAACAACGATGTTTAGTAAGCCTGATAGTACGGCATTCGGCCTGTTCTACATCGTTTAGCGAAAAATACAAACGTTGTTCCTCAATAGAAAACTGAGGTGCTGAATACAAGTCTCGTTGTTCTGCCTGAGTCAGAATCGAGAGTTCATTACTAATTGCCATGATGAATAAACGCCAATATGATTGATGGTGTTTATATAAGATGGCAGAATATTGGAAGGTAACCCACCGCCACAGACCATATAATATAATACCTGTAGCGTTCTATGTTACTTTAGAGGGGAAAATCCCTAGAACCCC
>NZ_JANHZQ010000103.1:0-2614 GCF_041414725.1 Alteromonas sp. DY56-G5
GCTGGGACGCTAACACGTGGGCTGACTCACTTCGTTCGGATTTTAGCCCACGCGCTAGCGCCCCAAAGCTTAGCGTTATACGCTCTTGAGAGTTAAACATGGATAGAACACTCGAATACGTCAAAGACAGATATAATGAGGAACAGAGCAGATTCAAACACGTTGAAGACAAATGCTCCAAATTGCTAACTTTTTTAACTGTCGTTATCTCTGCTTTAATAGCAATATTAAGCATTAAGAATAATACGTTTTTGTCACCTAGCAACCCGTTGGAATGGATTAGAACTTCCATTTTCTGTTTAACTGGCTTTTGTGTTTTCTGTGCTTGGGGACACGCTTTATTGGCATTAAAAATTGGCGACTGCCCAAATGCACCGATTAGTAGGACGGCCGCAAACTACATCAAAGATACAGGTGATGAAGAACGAGACCTGTTTATATTTGACTGTTACGTAGATACTACCCAGCAATTGAAAATGCAAATAGATTATAAAATTAACTATCTTGAGTATTCATACTCAGAGTTGGCTTATAGCGCTTGGGGGATTGGGCTAATTTCTTTCATTTCAATTTTTATGGAATTATCAAAATGAGTAAAGAACAACAGAATAACAATAACCAGAGACCGGACACGACCGAATATCTCAAGAAAAACAAAGAACCTACGCCAAATAACAAGCAAGATAAAAAGTAGTACGCGTATAACAAACAAATTATGTCACTCGCTGCCGCTCGCTGGGACGCAAACACGTGCGCGGCTTCGCCATTATTGCACACGTGTTTGCGCCCCATATTTGGAAGTTAGGTGCTCTCAGAATGTTTAACCTTCATGGAATGAAATGGCCAAAATCGAAAGAGTTTGTTCAGTCTGAACGGGCTGTTGGTGAGTTAAAGGTTTTAAATTTTTCTTTGGGTGTGCCACTAATTATTCTAACTTTTCTTCTCAAACAACCAGATTTAGCATTGCCGGTAATTGGTAACTTTAAGTTTCTCATTTTCTTTTGTGGCGTCCTATTTTTATTAGCCAGTTGGATGGAGGACTATCCCATATTTTCTCTAGCTGCTGCGCTTAC
This sequence comes from Alteromonas sp. DY56-G5, assembly GCF_041414725.1. Taxonomy (NCBI): domain Bacteria; kingdom Pseudomonadati; phylum Pseudomonadota; class Gammaproteobacteria; order Alteromonadales; family Alteromonadaceae; genus Alteromonas; species Alteromonas sp. DY56-G5. The sequence goes on from NZ_JANHZQ010000103.1 coordinate 1,074, forward strand.
ATCTTGTTTTGCAACGATCGGCTTCACCTTATTTTGTATACTTAAATTCACTTTGGTTCACGGTTTTACATCTTCAACCGCAGTATCTTGTTTTTTTATTATTTATGCTGGTATCGTTTCATTTATGGTCGTTCGGGCGTTTAAAGCTCACCGCACCTAACAAACGCATTAACACTCGCTGCGCTCGCTAGGGACAAAAACACGTAGGCTCCCTTCGCTTCCCTCGTTATTATAGCCTACGTATTTTTGCCCGTTATGCGGGCCGTTATGCACTTACGGACACATTGAATGGACTCAGACATTGAATTAAATATCAGCTTTAGATTCTTTTCGCTTACAGAAGAATTATCCAACGAAATCAAATCAAGCCTTAAAGCCTCATCTTGTAGACCTAATAAAAAATTAGGTGGTTTTGTAGTGTGCGTTCCTCTGACACCATCTTCACTGGAATTTATAGGAAGTTTTGTAACTTCTAATTGTGTAGAAGTAGAGAATACAGATATCTTCGTTTCATTTGTTACTGAGTACGATTCAAGAGTCATTGATCTGCCAAATGTTATCACTAAAGCTTCTTTTTCTATTGGCTCACCAGTTACACTCTCATATACGGTGGTTTAGGTGCATAACAACTCAATAAACTCACTCACTTCGTTCGCTGGGACGCATACACGCAGGGCCGCTTCGCGATTATGCCCCACGTGCCTGCGCCCGTTATTGAAAAGTTATGTTGCAGAAAGGAATTGGTAAAACGGAGGCTGTTTTATGCAGGTTGATATACTTGGTGTCAGGATAGTATTTGGATTTTTAACGGTCGCAATGCTTATTTTGGTTCACGGATTGCTTTTCAACTACGACCTCATAATACTGGCGCTGGCTACGAGCTGCATGGCTGCCTTCTTTTTCATTACCGCTGTAAGCGCAAAACAGCTTGCACAATCAAATTTTAAATTTAACAGATTACAAAAAATTTCCATTGGCGCATGGGCGCTACTAAGCGTGCTGGGACTAGTGAGCATTACAACATAACAAACAAATTATGTCACTCGCTGCCGCTCGCTGGGACGCAAACACGTGCGCGGCTTCGCCATTATTGCACACGTGTCTGCGCCCCATATTTGGAAGTTAGGCGTCATTTACTTACAGCATTAAAATGTGGGTTAAATTGTGACATTCCGGCATCAAGGCTGTTTCGCTAGGTTGTATTAGCGGCAAGCTTTCCCGGTTGTTTTAACGACTTTAACAACATGCTTTTCATAAACACCGAAACGCCAACATTTAACACCACCAGCCTTCTAAACTCGCTCTTTTATCCAGCATTACCGTTAACATCTGGCATTTCGCACGGGGTTGTTTTATCTTAAATTCAATAATTTAAACACGCGGTCTATTTGGCTAGTGGTGGCAGCAAAGCTGCGTACGTTCCTTTGTACGCCTAACAAAACGCTGTTGGCACTCCCTCCGGTCGCTGGGACGCTAACACGTGGGCTGACTCACTTCGTTCGGATTTTAGCCCACGCGCTAGCGCCCCAAAGCTTAGCGTT
>NZ_JANHZQ010000104.1:0-2589 GCF_041414725.1 Alteromonas sp. DY56-G5
ATGGGGTTTTGCGCCCATCCCCTCGAAATCGGCATCAGAATGATGACGGCCAAATGAACGCGCTTTTTGTGAATTCTTCGAAAAACTGCCAAATAATTAAAAATAGGCATAGATAACTAAAATGATAAAAGCTTCTGCTGTGAGAATGACCCTCATGCTTGTTCAAGCAATAACTGCGCGTACAGTGAAATAGTCTTTTGACTAATGGTAGACATCGCCAAGACTATTACTACTAGTAGACAAAGTTGTGAGGTGTCCACATGTCTAAAGATGTAAATAAGCTACTCGCAGGTCAACTTCTGATTGTTGAAGATGACGCCATTACTTCTGAACTTATATCAAACAACCTCACAGCATTAAAGAAAATCCGTATTGTTGCAAACGGTAAAAGTGCAGTTAAGTTTTGCCAATTGTATAAACCAGATATCATTGTGCTAGATGTTTACTTACCAGACATCAATGGTATTGAGCGCTACCGACTTCCTAAAGAAGCCACTATCTCTCTCAACTCTTCAACAATGACTTGTTAAACACTTGAATACTTCAAAACAATTAGAAACATATCGAGAGTTGATACATGTAGATCAATTGACTGGTGTGTTTAGTCGGTACTATTTTAGTATGCACTCAATACATCATAAGCGGCATTTTCATCAGCATGGACAGTAGTTGAGCCGCAGATATGCTTTGTCATCGCTGCTTCAACGGCATCTGAATTTTCAGAACGAATAATAACAAGTAAACTTGAGGGGCGTTTTCGGGTTAGCAATCAACACCCCTCTAAATAGTTCTAGTAGAGGATGATGCTTGCGTTTGCTCTAACTGTCACATTGCCAGCTGGATCGATAATAGTACCCGCATTGGCGTAAATTGTACCGCCGAGACTCTTTTTATACTCCTTTGACTGTACAACCCAATTCATAGTGTAGATTGTATTGGGTTTTATCGGTGCTGTGAACTTTACATCCATGTGAGCTCCAAGCATAGGACCAAATTTCATGAAGTGAGTAGGAAGAAGAGCGGAAAATACTGCAGTGATATGGCTGCCACTTGCAATAATCCCTCCAAGACGAATTGTTTGTTCGTTATCTGGGTCATTATGTACAGGATTTAAATCGCCAATGAACTTGGCTCCATCTACTACTTCCTTCTCACTTAAGAGTAATTGGGACTCAATGATGTAGCCTACGTCTGGCAAATATTCTTTCTGCTCCTGAACGCTTTGCATAGATTGCATTAGCCAACCTCCTTTAGAAGATGGTGCTGATTTCTCAGATTAAGATTTTCGCTAGTTTGCAATGATGGCGCGGAATAGCGGAAATCATGAGCCCATACAAATTGATGCCAATAGCTCTCTGCAATCTCAATCCATATTTTGAGTAGATTTTCATCTTTGACGAATCTCTTTTGATTTATCATTATCCAACTCATTACAGCTTGGCTGTCTCTACAATCCTCGCAATGTCCTGAAGTGCAGCAAAAGTTTACCGTTTTGCAGTCTGAGGCGTAGGCATTAAATCCTGGAAGTACAGCATTACCGTTCTTAATTCTTTCAGCATTTTGTGGATGGTCTACACTCACACTGGGGCAAACATCATATCCAAAATCTCCCCAGTGACTTTTCCCTGTTACCATAGCTTCAATGTAGTAAGGGTGGCTAGCGAGTGTCTCTGGAAACAACTCCCTGACTCGCAAAATTTCATCAAGTAATCTTTTTTCGTACTTGGTCCGGAGTGGATCGCTCGTACCATACTTACTATAAAAATTAACTGAGACTGTATTTCCATTTTCCGATATTTTTCTCACTGTCTCTTCGATATGAGCAATTCCATCTTCAGTCACTGCAAAAATGAAATGGGCTCTCGGATCATATTTATAGTTCTTAAGAGCAGTCTCAAATAGACCCGAAAAGGAGTTTCCGTTAGGTTTGATCGCTCGCAGGTCATCGTCTAGAGAGCCACCACCAAACAAAGAGATTAAAACCGAAAAATCCTTAAAGCCTTCTTTGGGCAAAGCTTTAAGACCATTGGTTGATATGCTATTAAACTCCATAATCTCAGCAAATAATTCGAGTCTTTTGGGATGGAGCGTAGGCTCGCCTCCTATAATCAGACTAGTATTGATACCTCTATTCCTCTCAGAGATAAGAAACTTTTTAATTTCATCCTTTTTGGACAAATCTTTTGTTCTTTTGTCAAAGTCATATTCAAAAAACCAACAACCTTTACACCTTATATTGCACGCTGTAGTGATTAAATACTCTGACACTCTAACTCTTGAACTAATTTGTTTAATCCGTTGATAACGAGCATAATATTCAAAGTCACCGTTAAGCCTTTTAAATATTGCATTTTTGGTAACATCTTTCATAAGCAAATCCTTCTAGCATAAGATTAGAGAAACTTTCTGTTTGCAGTATCGTCTGGTACATGAAGTCCAAGAGCTTCTAATTTTCTTCTGGCCTTTTCCGCAAATTCGTTGCGTGCAACGGAATATGACTTTTGCCTCAACCCGTATTTCACGTACAATTCTGACCTTGGGGAATCACTTCTGCCAAAGGTATCAAGTGTTACTGGCCACATTCTTATA
>NZ_JANHZQ010000105.1:0-2430 GCF_041414725.1 Alteromonas sp. DY56-G5
GCGCCAGCAGGTGATCATAGATGTACTTGGCACATTATACCAAGAGATTTATTCCTGAATTTGATGCGGAATGTCGGATAAATTCTGCCTACTTCAGTCAACGTCGAGCAGAGCTTAGGCGCGAAGCTGAAGATAATGACACGAGCTTTGCTCTAGCGGTGCCTCAGTCGGCCACCGCGCAGCAAACCTTGCAGCTTCGTCTTGGCCAAACCGAATTGGTGTTGCCGTTGTCGGTATCACCGCGTTGGGTCGCGCAATTGGTCAAAGAGCTCAGCGCATGAAGATGTTCGTTGAGCCACCGGCAATCTACTTACACAAGGCGCCGGTCGACTTTCGTAAAAGCATTAATGGCTTGAGTGCCATTGTAGAGAGTGAAATGGCGCTCTCACCGTTCAGTGGTGCGCTATTTATTTTTTGCAATCGCCAACGCGATAAGCTCAAGGCTCTGTATTGGGATAAAACAGGCTTTTGCTTGTGGTACAAGCGTCTTGAGAAAGCCAGGTTCAAATGGCCGAAAAAGATGTCAGGCAGCACCATTTCCCTGACTGAGCAGCAATGGGCATGGCTTTTGGATGGCCTGGATATTACCCTGATGAAAGGCCATCAACCACTGCATTTTAGCTCGATAATATGATCGTTTTTTTCATATAGGGATCAAGCATAAATCATGATTTTTCGATCACTAATCGGTCTAAGAAAGCCTTTATCTGTTGCGGCTTAGCGCCGTTTTATGCGGTATAATGACCGCATGAAAAAGATTGATGCAAACACACTTCCAGACGATGTTGAAGCACTCAAAGCTATGCTGCTTGAGCAGCAGGCTGAGAAGGCTCGCCTGCAACAAGAAAGTGAGCGCTGGAAGCGTGACTTCTATCAGTTATTTGAAAAATGGCAGCTTGAGCTGAAAAAGCGTTTTGCGGCCAGTGCTGAAGGTCTTCCGGGTCAAGGCGACTTGTTCAACGAAGTGGAAGACATCCTCAATCCTGATGAGGAAGAGGTCGCTGCCGAGCAACACGTTGCCTACACCCGAAAACTATCGCGCCGTGCCAGACTCGATGCATCATTGCCGCGTAAAGAAGTCATTCACGATATCAGCGATGACGATAAAACCTGCGAATGCTGTGGCACGGACATGCATCGCATGGGCGAGGATGTCAGCGAGAAGCTCGACTTCATCCCGGCTAAGATGCAGGTGACTCGACATATTCGACCTAAATACAGCTGCCGCACTTGTGAGCAGCAAGGCACTGAAACCAGGATAAAGCAGGCACCGGTGCCGGCAAGCATGCTGCCAAAAAGCATCACTAGGCCAAGCTTACTGGCCCAAATCATTACAGCGAAGTTCCAGTATGGCCTGCCGCTGTATCGCCAGGAAGCCATGTTCAAGCAGTTCGGCGCCGATATCAGTCGCCAGACCATGAGCCGTTGGTTGGTAGCGGTGAGTCAAAAACTTGAGCCACTGTACCAGCGCATGCATGACCTTCTCGTGCAACAGCCGGTGCTGTGGGCGGACGAGACAACAATAAAAGTCATCCAGTCTGAGAAAAGAAAATCCTACATGTGGGTGTATGGTTGCGGCACAGATAAGCCGCCGCCCGGTAATACCTCATCACCACCCAACATCGTACTGTATGACTACCAGGATGGTCGCGGCGGGTCACATCCGAAGGACTTCCTGCAGGGTTACCGTGGACCATTGCAAGTGGACGGCTATCAAGGTTACGAGCAAACTGATGCTATCCTTGCCGGTTGCTGGGCACATGCCAGACGTAAGTTCGTGGACGCCAAAACCGTGCAGGGGAAAAAGAAAACCGGTAAAGCCGATGTTGCGATTGCGTTTATTCAAAAGCTGTATCGTGTTGAACGGCTGATGGCTGATAAGTCAGCGGATGAGCGTTTGCATGCACGGCAAAGCGAATCCGCAGCTGTAATGAGCGACTTGAAAGAGTGGCTTGATACGCAGTTAAACCAAGTGCCACCGACGAGCGTGATAGGCAAAGCCGTGCAATATACATTGAACCAATGGTCGAAGTTGCAAGTGTATTTAACCGACGGACGCATTAATATCGATAACAACCGCGCCGAGCGCGCTATCAAACCGTTCGTGATTGGTCGCAAAGCTTGGCTGTTTGCCAATACCTACGGTGGAGCGGATGCCAGTGCGGTGCTGTACAGCTTGGTAGAAACCGCCAAAGCCAACGGCCTGCAACCGATTGACTACCTGATGAGCCTGTTCAAGCAGTGGCCACTCATTAACGACAGCGATAATATCGACCACTTACTTCCCTGGAATATCGAGCTCACACCCTAGCGTCAATTATCTTGGCCGGTTGTGTGGTTCGAGTTACGCTTACTGACCAGCGCTCCGGGCGGCTGCGTTTTTGTTGCTCATATAATGCAGCGCGTGCCGCTAATATGGCGTTATCTTCA
>NZ_JANHZQ010000106.1:0-2355 GCF_041414725.1 Alteromonas sp. DY56-G5
GTATCCGTCCGGTAATCCCACCTAGCGGTTAGTAAACTGCCATGGTAGTAGTTGCTCGATAATCGGCTCTGGCTTGCTCAACTCATCAAGGCAAGTCATCACATACTCGAACACATTGAGGTCGTTGGCTTTTGCCGTTTCGATAATGCTGTAGAGAACCGCACTGGCGTTTGCGCCTGTGGCAGTTTGGCTAAAGAGCCAATTCTTCCTGCCTATCACAAACGGTTTAATCGCGCGCTCAGCGCGATTATTATCGATATTCAATAATCCGTCGAGTGTGTAGCGCGCTAGCTTTTCCCATTGATTTAAGCTGTATTGTATTGCTTCACCTAATTTGGTTTTCGGTAACACCTGTTGCACTGATTTCATTAGCCATGCATGAAGCTGATTGAGTAGCGGCAGGCTTTTCTCTTGTCTGGTGAGGTAGCGCACTTCCACTGTTTTATCTTTTAACTGTGTTTCGATGCGGTAGAGTTTTTGGATATGGTTGAGTGCCCAATCCGCTTTGCCACTGCCTTTTTTACCTGCGCCTTTTTTGGCTTCCATGAACTTACGACGTGCATGTGCCCAACAGCCAATGAGTGTGGCTTGCGTTTGCTCATAGCCTTGATAGCCATCCACTTGTAAGTAGCCGTTATAGCCTTTGAGGAAGTCTACCGCGCATTGCCCTGCGCGACTATTGTGATAGTCGTACAGCACAATATTAGGTATTTCTGTATCAGGTATATTACCCGCAGGTGAGTCAGCCCCACTGGCGTACAGCCACATATAGCTAGTCGCTTTATCAGATTCAACCACCTTCAGCGTGGTTTCATCTGCCGCGACAACGGGTTGTTGCAGCAGGTGTTTATGTAGGTGGTCATAAAGGGGTTTAAACAACTCAGCGCAGCGGACTATCCAATCAGCCATGGTTTTACGGCTTAGCTCGATACCATGCTGTTTAAACATTGCTTCTTGTCGATAAAGCGGTAGCCCATACTGATATTTGCTGGTAATGATTTGACTTAACAAGCTTGGCGTTGCATATCCTTTGGGGATAACACTGTGAGGCACTGGCGCTTGCTTCACCTTATTGCTGATGCCGTCTTTTTCACAAGTACGGCACGCATATTTAGGACGAACATGCTCAATCACTTTTACCTGAGCGGGGATAAACTGAAGCTTCTCTGACTTATCTTCACCAATGCGATGTAATTCGCCCGCACAACAGCCACAGATTTTTTCTTCGTCGCTAATATCGTGAACGATAACTTCACGAGGCAGGTCTTTAGGCAGCGGTTTACGTGTCGCCTTTTTGCGGGTGTAGCTCATCGTTTCTTCGGCGGTTTCAGATTCAACGACCAGTTCTTCCGCTTCATTAAACAACTCACCTTGCCCAGGGTGGCCTTCAGTACTTTTACCGAACTGCTTGTGCTGGGCAATACGAAACTGTTCTTCGAGATATAGATAGCGAGACATAACCTGCGACAACATCTTTTTCAGTGTCGCGGGGTCGTCGGGTAAGTTTTCGATATCAATATTCATGACCTTATTATCATGCAATAAGATACTGATTACCCGACATTATTAAGACAATTTTGCGATCGTTAATCGCTACTTATGATCACAGGTTATAAGCCGGATGCAGTGTAATTTAAGGGCTGATGGCCAATCACATCAAAGCCGGATAATAACCATTGCAACTGCTGCTCACTCACATGCATCTGCTGTAAATTCTCATCGACAGGCCATTTAAACCGATGCTTCTCAAGTCGTTTGTACCAGAGTGCGAACCCCGTTTTATCCCAATAGAGTATTTTTAGCTTATCGCGCTTTTTATTGCAGAAGACGAACAATGCATCACGGAACGGGTTGAGATTCATATCCTGCTCAACCACGACAAGTAAGCCGTTAATTGATTTACGGAAGTCGACGATTTCCATGTATAAATAAATGTCGGCAGGCTCAACGAACATCTTCATTCGGCCAATACCTTCATCACGGCGGCAACCCAATGAGGGTTAGTAGTGGTTGGCACGGTAAGTTCTGCGTTTCCCAATTTCAGGAGGAGGTCGCCACCCATTTCCTCAGTGTATGACTCAACTTTAGTGACTTCACGCTTAACCTGAACGAACTTACTATTTGTTCGCTGTAGCCTGATATCACGACGCCTAGTGTAGTATGTTTGAACATTAATCTGTTGCTGGCGACAAAACGCCACCGCAGTGAGTCCGCTTTGTTTTTGTTGGTCAAATAAATTGAGCCAGTCTTGCACGTCTCTTCGTTGATGTTGCTGCATGGTCATTCTCCTTTGCAAAGAGAGCACCATGCCGGAGCTAACTTATGAATTGAATGTGGGGATTACCGGACGGACAC
>NZ_JANHZQ010000107.1:0-1840 GCF_041414725.1 Alteromonas sp. DY56-G5
CTCCATAGTAGACAGTGCATGGGCCGGAAGCACATGGAATTAAATTCGTGGGGATCCCTCAGACTCTGACCCCATTACTTCAATTTTTACCCCTTTCATAAAAATGGGGTCAGAGTGCATTTTTGCGAGTTTTTCCGCGAAGCAGCCCAACGACTACACCAAGTGGTACCGCCACTCTCCTGAACACACATCACGCCATGAGCTTTATCAATAAAGTACTCTGACCCCATTACTCAGATGGGTTACACTGCTAAGCCTGTATCAACTTGCTATGATGAATTAAGAAATGAAAAAGTATTGTGCGTATGTCTTACTTGGGCTTGCTGTAATAAGCAATGCTGCTCTTGCTAAAGAGGCACCGTTGGTCTCGATTCCTACTCACGATGCATTTTTTAATGCGATAAAGGCCCACTGCGGTAAAGCATTTCAGGGCAAGGTTAGCAAAGACAATGTGGGTAATACGTTCGGTGATGCGAAGCTTGTTATGCACATAAGAAAGTGCACAGACTCGGAAATTCAAATTCCATTTCACGTGGGTGAAGATGCATCCCGCACTTGGATTCTAACGAAAACCGGCGCGGGTCTTATGCTGAAGCACGATCATAGAAATGAAGATGGCAGCTTTCATTCTTCAACCATGTATGGCGGCCACACCGTAGATGAAGGGTTCCCCCAAGTGCAGTCGTTTCCTGCAGATGTATATTCAAAAGCGTTATTTATAGAATCGGGAATTGCAGCATCAACAGATAACGTCTGGCAAATGATGATCTACCCTAGCCGCTTTAGCTACCGACTAATTCGCCCTGCCCGCGAAGTACAGGTAGATTTTGATCTCAAAAACCCTATAGCAACGCCAAGCGCCCCCTGGGGATATGAATAATGGGGTCAGAGTACATTTTCTAATTTAAGAGAGCCAAACAAGCCATTCATTTCATTCTTTCAGCTTGCCCGTTAGACCAGTTTTGATAGGTACAGGGTTGTAGCCTTTTCTTAATTCACTCATTTTAGTAGAGAGAATATAGAAAGGAATTTGGTGAAATTATGGCAAGGAAACCTCGTTTGGCTCCCGCAGGCTATCCTCAACATGTCATCCAAAGAGGTAACAATCGCTCAATATGCTTTAAGTGTGAAAACGACTACATCGCCTATATTAGCTGGCTTAAAAAGTTCTCTGCAAAATTTGATGTAGGCATACATGCTTGGGTATTGATGACCAATCATGTTCATTTACTTTGCACTCCTAAGCTTGATAACCTTGGCGTAAGCAAAATGATGCAAGCGCTTGGCCGCATGTATGTGAGGTACTTTAACCACAAATATGAGCGCTCTGGGACGTTGTGGGAAGGAAGGTTTCATTCCAGTCTGGTTTCTAACGACGAATATCTTCTCACGGTTTATAGATATATCGAGCTAAACCCTGTAAGAGCGAACATGGTCGAAAAGCCGGTTGAATATAAATGGTCAAGCTACAGAATAAATGCGTTAGGCACACCTTCGTCACTGCACAGTCCTCATCCTGTATACCTAAATTTAGGAGCTTCAGAAAGCCAGCGTCTTGCCGCTTACCGCGCTCTGTTCGATGATGAACTTTCTGAAACTGTCATAAATAAAATTAAAAGCGGTACTCGAAGAGGACTAGTACTGGGAAGCGATACATTTAAAAAGCAAATTGAAAGCCTGACTGGGCACCGCTTAAAACACGAAGCGTTGGGTAGGCCACCGCAAATCAGTGAGCAGTTAACCGCTGATTGCTCGGAAATAGCTTAATGTACTCTGACCCTGAGGGATCCCCACGAATTTAATTCCATGTGCTTCCGGCCCATGCACTGTCTACTATGGA
>NZ_JANHZQ010000108.1:0-1831 GCF_041414725.1 Alteromonas sp. DY56-G5
GAGTATAAGAAATATTAACGCTATGTACTACCCACTGTGTCAGCTGTATTTAAGGCCAGTTGCACGTGTGTCAAATGGGTACTTTTCAGGAATCAGTGAAGTAGTTGTCATCAAGATAGACGCAATATAACTGGTCTTTGGTACTGAAATCCGCAATGAGATATGTGAAAGCCCTTACCTCAACATGTTGCATGTTCAAGTGATGGTCTGTTTTTTGTGCTTCATGCGCCAAAATCGAAGTCGCGTTGAATGATGTAGTCACTGAATGAGGCTGTGGCTGGTGGAGCTCGAAGTGGCGGCATTAGAGAATCGTTTTTTGCTTCAAGAAGAGTCTGCTTGTCAAGGTGCGCCAAAATCTTATGGATAACAGCCGGATCCGTAATACAAGTAATAATTTTGACGTTGGTTTTTTCACAAGCCTCACAGACTGTGATGTCAATATTGAATACTCTTTTTAACCTTTGTGCCCACGACATGCTTCGCGCATGGTATGGTTTATCTGAATCTTTCAGATGCTCTGCTAAGCGAGGGCTATTCTTACCGCGTTGTGAAGCCGTTACCTCGGCACGCACCTTAGCATTGGGAGCAAACACGCCATAAAACCTCGTAAGGTTTAGCCTCGGCACTGGCACCAGTGCCGCGAGCTTGCCTATGAAATCCAAGGGAGTAAAAAAGACATGTGTGGTACCGTCTTGATAGGGAGTTTTCAGTTGATATCTTACTTTTCCTGAATCGGTTAGACTCAATCGTTGCTCGCTTAACGCTGGCCTTGAGATATATCTGCATAGCCTTTCCAGTTTGTCAGTTTGATGGCTGTCTGCAAACACCCCAGCGTGTAAGCTAAAACCGTTTATTTGAGCTAATTGACCGTAATGTTGTTCGTCTTTGGCAGGTAAGGTTTGCAAGGCAAAGACTTTTTTGCCTGTATCTGGTCCTACAGCAATGCGGTAATTGACAGAGGCTGCTTGCAAGGGCAGTAAACTATCTTCGTCATCCATGGGTAAATCGAGAAATGTGTTGTCCATATCCCGTTGAACGAGCCCGGCCTTCTCCAAGTAGGTCGCGATGCGATGGCTAATGACATTCACGAGGGTTTCCATATCATTGTGGTTTGGTGCTTTAACGCACTTGAATTTGGACTGTCCACACTCCTGAGTGATAACGCCTTCCAAAAAGAGCATGTGAAAGTGAATATTGAGATTCAGTGCACTACCAAATCGCTGAATGTAAGTCACCGCTCCTGTGTTTGCTTGCTTCTTAAGATACCCAGCCCGATGCACAATATCGCAAGAAATAGCACGATGAATGATTTGCATGATTTTACTTAAGTGTTTGGGATACCTAGCTAGAAGTAGACGAAGCGGGATGGGTAAACTCAATACCCATTGGCGTACAGGGTAACCGTGAAGAACATCTTCAACTAACAACTTGGCACTTTCTGCCATCCTTCTTGCACCGCAACTTGGGCAAAATCCCCTGCGTTTGCAGCTGAACGCCAGCAGTTTCTCATGCTTGCAGTCGTCACAAACTACACGCAAAAAACCATGCTCAAGCCGACCACACCTAAGAAACTCTTCAAACTCTTTTACCACATGAAGTGGTAACGACTTCCCTTTTTGTGAAAGCTGCTTCTGAAATTCTGGGTAGTGGCGTTCGACCAATTGATACAGTAACGTCTGCTCTGGACGATGTCGTTTATAGGTATGAGAGTGAGTTACTAGCAATGGCGCCTTTATCTTGAATTGGCATCACAGTGTGTATATGATTTTAATGTAAATCTACTGATCAATAGGGTGGGAAATTTATAGTCTCAAGGTCCGAAAAACGTACA
>NZ_JANHZQ010000109.1:0-1637 GCF_041414725.1 Alteromonas sp. DY56-G5
CCCCCTGTGTCAGGATAGTTGTCGCCTCAGTTTTTCATAAAAATATAACAGGGAGCGGTAAGTTAGATATTAGTGAAGCATTATCCTGAAGATCATAAGAAAGCCATCATTAGAAAGCTGGTTGAAAGTGGCTTATCATTACGCCAATTCGCAAAGCTAGAGAGTATCAACTTATCTACTTTGTATTCATGGCGAGATAAGTATTTACAAGCAGGTTCTAGTTTGGCAGATAGCAATAGTTCAGATGGTTGGTCACCAGAGCAAAAGTTCTCAATTGTTTTAGAAACAGCAGCATTGAGCGAAATTGAGTTAAGTGAGTATTGCCGTGAAAAAGGGCTTTACCCTGAGCAAGTTAAAGAATGGAAGCGAAGCTGCATTGCAGGCAATCAAACTAAAGCCCAGCAACGTAAGCAATTAACCCAAGAGCGAAAGGATGATCGTAAGCGGATTAAAGAGTTAGAAAGAGAGTTAAAGCGCAAAGATGCTGCGCTTGCTGAAACGGCAGCGTTGTTGGTGCTCAGAAAAAAGTTAAATGCCTACTGGGGGGAAGACGAGGACAATTAACCTCACTCACAGATAGGCAGCATTACGCATCTCTGATTGATGAAGCAGTCAGCTCAGGTGCTAGAAAAGAGAAAGCCTGTGAAGAAGTTGGTATGTCTGTACGCACATTACAACGCTGGCAGGAAAGCGGTGAAATCAGTGGTGACAAAAGACCTACAGCTGATAGGCCAGAACCGAGTAACAAGCTCACTGAGGAAGAGCAGCAAGCGATATTAGCTACCTGTAACCAAGAAGAATACGCCAATTTAGGGCCAAGTCAGATAGTGCCAATGCTGGCAGATAACGGGCAATATCTCGCGTCTGAATCGAGCTTTTATCGTGTGTTGAAAGCCAATGACCAGCTAACCCATCGAGGTAAAGCAAAACCTAAAGGTAGCCGAGCTAAACCTAAGGGGTACACAGCGACAGCGCCAAACCAAGTGTGGACTTGGGATATTAGTTACTGCCCGTCAACGGTCATTGGTCGGTTCTTCTACCTCTACATGATAATCGACATCTTCAGCCGTAAGGTTGTCGGGTGGGAAGTTCATGACAGTGAATCAGGTGAACATGCTGCCCAATTGCTTGAGCGCACGCTCTGGTCTGAGAAATGCGTTAAAAAAGACGTGGTATTGCATTCAGATAACGGTAGCCCGATGAAGTGCCTAACGATGCAAGCCAAAATGCTTGATATGGGTGTCATTGGCTCTCGTAGCCGCCCCGGTGTCAGCAATGATAATCCGTACTCAGAATCATTGTTCCGCACGGTCAAATACAGTCACCGCTGGCCAAGCGAAGGCTTTAAAAGCCTTGAAGATGCAAGAGCTTGGATGAAAGGCTTCGCTCAATGGTACAACACTGAGCACAGGCATAGTCGCATCAAATTCATGACACCAGCGCAACGCCATAATGGTGAAGATAAAGCGATATTGGCAAAACGCCATGAGCTATATACCAAAGCGCAAAAAAAGAACCCTAACCGCTGGTCAAAGGGTATTAGAAACTGGGAGGAAATCGGTGATGTGAAATTAAACCCAGAGAACAAAAAAGAAGCTGCTTAACAGCTCAGGCGACAACTACCTTGAAAAACGCCG
>NZ_JANHZQ010000010.1:0-131023 GCF_041414725.1 Alteromonas sp. DY56-G5
ATATCGCGATCGCAGCCTTCGGCTGCTAGAAAAAATAAACCCCTCCGAAAAAAGAGGGGTTTATCATCAATCTGAGCCTGCATAAGCAGGCTTTAACTGTGTCTTAGGGAGACGGGATTACTTACTCATACGAGTATGATAGCGTCACACCGCTGTATGACGAATAAGCGCGAATACCAATGTGCCACGTGCCTGACGCTGGCGCGTCGAATGTACATACTTCGCTGTTGCCATTTTGATAAGGACGACAATCATAGCTATTCGTTTCTGGCTGTGAGCCAAACTTCACATAAAGGTCTGCGTCGCCTGAGCCACCAGCAGTACTAATGGTCATTTGCGTTACGCCCTCTGGAATAGTCCATGTGTAACGATCCCAGTTACCACGAGAACCTGAAAGACCAGTTAGCTGACCTGATACTGGCTCTACACCAGGCTCAGAACCGCCACCGCCACCAGTACCGCCACCCGCACAACCATTGGTGTTAAGGTAGTTGTAGGCATCAGCAAGCTGCATTAAGCCATAACCGTAGAAGTTATCACGCCCCGCACTGCCTTTATCTTCTGCCGTTGCATTAAGTGCACTACGAATTTGGTTATTTGAACACTGCGGGAAGTAGCTCCATACCAGCGCTGCACCACCAGCAACGTGCGGAGTAGCCATTGAGGTACCGCTTAGCGATGCATAGGTGTTAGTAGGATAAGTAGACTGAACTGCACTACCTGGCGCCGCAATTTCAACTTGATCGTTGTACTGGCTGTAGCTTGCACGGTTTTCGCTTGAATCTACCGCTGCTACTGACATTACCGCATCGTATGACGCTGGGTAAGATTTTGCGCTGTTACCGTCGTTACCAGCCGCCGCAACTAACAACATGCCTGCATCAGTAAAGCTTTGCATTGCATTACGCTCGGTGGTTGACGAACTACCGCCACCTAAGCTCATGTTAACTACGTTTGAGCCGGCATCCTGACATTGGGTGATAGCATCAATAAGGTCAGATGCGTAAGTCCATTGGCCGTTGTCGTTAAAGATTTTAACGATATGCATATCCACGCCAGGATACACACCAACTACACCTTCGTTATTATCGTATGCTGCAATGGTACCCGCTACGTGGGTACCGTGGCCATTGCCATCGTTATACCAGTTACCTACAGCACTATTGTTAGCCTGACCTGTAACGCCATCGTTTGTTCCAGGCAAATCTGGGTGACCCAAGTTGTAACCTGTATCGATGATACATACTTTGCGAGCCGTAGTATCTGACTGTGCAAATTGATTAGCCTGAACCATGGTGTAGCCGTAAGGCGTGGTCTGCGCCATAGGCTTACGACGAACGTCCACTTCAATACTTTCTACGTTTGGATTTTTACGAAGCTTGTTCAGCGCTGACTTACTCATTGTAGCCGCTACCATTTTATGCTTCTTAAGCTCTTTCTTAATTGCACCACCTGCTTTTCTTACTTCTGATTTAGCAGACGCGATATCGAAAGGCTTTTTACCTTTTACTTTGGCACTTGAGATTTGACCTTTACCTTTTAATGCACTCACTTCAACCGTTTCACTGGTCATCTCATCTTTGAACTTGATGATGTAACGCTCTTGGTCAGTGGTGACAAGACGATCGACAGTCAATCGCTTACCTAGTGCTTGTTTTAGGGTTTGAGGCTTTTCTTTAACTTTTACCAGACCTTCGCCTGCTGCCATTGCAGAATTACCCATTAAGCCAAGTGATACAGCTAGAGCAGCTGCTGTTAGACATGTGTGTTTCTTATTTAATTTTGAGTTCAAAATTTATTTCCTGTTTTATCTGTCTTATTAACTTCAACACTGTTTTATTCCGTGCTTTGGAAGCTATTTGTTATTAAATGACATACAGGTATAACCATTACCTCATACGAAAAGCTCATCCATGACAACCGACGCAACTGCGTTGCAACGACCTACCCGTTTGTCAGGTATGCAAATAAACGGTATTACCAATTATTTACAGAGCTCATATTAGGCGGCGAATCAGGCTGTTGAGTATGTTGCCTTAACCCTGGTGAGCATTTTTAATACCTTTAAAAATGCACAAAAAAACAACACAACTTATGAAGAGCGCGCCAAATGTGTATTACGAGCAGATTCATGGTAGGAATAAAAAACTATAATTAACATTAATTTCACAAATTCAAATGTAACAAAATATTAAACTCTTTATAAGTTTTACTTAAATATAAAAAAGCGTGTTCCCGAAGGTACACGCTTTTTTAAAAACCAATTGAAAACTCATTAGAGGCTCAATTCTAGCAACTTAGTCTCATAAACTGCGCTGTCTTACGATCTCGTATAAGCACACGCCGGTTGCTACCGACACGTTTAAACTTGTCACGCTGCCAGCCATAGGGAGCTTCACCAACTCATCGCATGTTTCTTTGGTGAGCCTACGCATGCCCTTACCTTCAGCCCCCATTACTAATGCAGTTGGGCCTTTCAGGTCTACATCATAAAGGGTCTTATCGGTTTCACCGGCTGTGCCAACAATCCAAAGGCCTTTATCTTGAAGGTGCTTCAAGGTTCTGGCCAGGTTCGTGATTTGAATAAGTGGAACCACTTCAGCTGCACCACAGGCCACCTTTCTTACTGTGCCGTTTAAGCTTGCTGATTTATCTTTCGGTACTACTACCGCGTGCACCCCTGCTCCATCTGCAGTACGCAGGCACGCACCTAGATTATGCGGGTCAGTAACACCGTCTAGTACCAAAATTAAAGGCTGCGCTTCGCTTTCTAAAATATTGTCTAAGTCAGCTTCATCTAGTACACGGGCTGGTTTCGCTCTTGCTACCACGCCTTGGTGTTGCTCTCCGCTTACTTTGTCATCTAGCGCTTTGCGCTGACAAAACTGAACTGAAATACCGAAACGACGGGCTTGGTTAACAATGTTGGTTAGGCGCTCGTCATTGCGACCTTTTAACACTAACACTTCCATTACACGCTCGGGCTCTTTTTCAAGTACCGACTGCATGGCATGTAAACCGTATAACCATTCTTGCTGCGCCATTTAACGCTTACCTCTTTTATTCAATGACAGTGTTTTGCCGCTACTACCGCCTTTGGCGATGCCGCGACTTGACGATTTTCCACCGCTACGACTAGACGAGCTTGAGCCGCCTTTGCCTTTGTTCCCCTTTTTATCAGAACGCGAGCCTTTGTCAGAGCGTGATTTGTTATCAAAACGAGTAGGTTTATCTGAAGCCTTTTTCGCAGACCTCACTTTTACCTTCTTACCCTTAGTGCCGCGCAGCATAGACTTATCGAGTAATAAATCAATCTTTCTTTCATCAAGGTTGACCGCTGCTACGGTTACTTCAACCGTATCACCCAATCTAAACTGGCGATGACCCGACTCACCGACCAACGCTTGTTT
The DNA here is from genome assembly GCF_041414725.1 of Alteromonas sp. DY56-G5. NCBI lineage: Bacteria > Pseudomonadati > Pseudomonadota > Gammaproteobacteria > Alteromonadales > Alteromonadaceae > Alteromonas > Alteromonas sp. DY56-G5. The sequence goes on from NZ_JANHZQ010000010.1 coordinate 3,411, forward strand.
TACGTCGTCATAGTGATAATAGTCATCATCTAGCGATGTGATGTGTACTAGGCCGTCGATGTGATATTCGGTAAGGCGTATAAATAAGCCAAAGTTTGTCACCGAGCTGACCACACCTTCAAAGGTGTCGCCGACGTGGTCGAGCATAAACTCGCACTTAAGCCAGTCAGCCACGTCACGGGTGGCATCATCGGCGCGGCGCTCTGTCATTGAACACTGCTCGCCTAACTGTTCAATTTCTTCAACGGTGTAGTTTTTCGCGCCACTGACTGCTTTTTTGCCCTGCTGTTTAGCAATAATGCCTTTTAGCGCACGATGAACGACCAAGTCTGGGTAGCGACGGATAGGTGACGTGAAGTGCGCGTAAGCTTCTAGCGCCAACCCAAAGTGACCTACGTTGTCACCGTCGTAAACCGCTTGCTTCATGGAGCGCAGCAGCATGGTTTGAATTAGTTCTTCGTCCACTCGACCGCGGGTTTTAAGCACCACATCGGTGAATGCGGCAGGCTCCGCGTCTTCAACAATGCGATGAGGAATACCGATTTCACTTAAGTAACTGGTAAATGCGGTAAGCCTGTCGGCGTCTGGTTTGTCGTGCACACGATATAGCGCAGGCGCCTCATGCTTTTCAAGCATAAGAGCCGCACTCACGTTTGCCATGATCATGCACTCTTCAATAAGCTTGTGCGCGTCGTTACGCACCAGCGGCACAATATTTTCAATCTTGCGCTGGGCGTTGAATACAAACTTCACTTCTTGGGTTTCAAATTCAATCGCTCCACGCTTAGCACGGGCTTTTTTGAGCGCGCGGTACAAGTCGTGAAGATTACGTAAATGAGGTACATGAGGCTCGTAACGCTGATGAAGTTCTTTGTCGCCCTGAAGAATATTCCACACTTTGGTGTAGGTTAAACGGGCGTGTGAGTTCATGACTGCTTCGTAAAACTGGAATTCTTCCAGTTTACCATTTGCACTGATGGTCATTTCACACACCATACATAGGCGGTCGACTTCAGGGTTTAGTGAACACAAGCCGTTTGACAGCACTTCCGGTAGCATAGGAATTACTTGGTCAGGGAAGTAAACCGAGTTACCGCGCTGCTGCGCTTCATCATCAAGGGCTGAGCCTGTTCTTACATAGTGACTTACATCGGCAATAGCTACCCATAGCTGCCAGCCACCATCGTCGAGCGGTTCACAATATACCGCGTCGTCGAAGTCGCGGGCGTCTTCACCGTCAATGGTAACAAGCGGAAGCTGGCGCAAGTCTATGCGTCCTTCTTTGGCTTCTTCGGGCACTTGGTCAGTTAGCTTTTCCACTTGCTTGGTTACGCCTTTAGGCCACTGATGTGGAATATCAAACGTACGAAGTGCCATTTCTATTTCCATACCTGGCGCCATATGTTCACCAAGTACTTCAACAATTTTGCCCACCGGACTCATTTTACGGCGTGGACGCTGGGTAAGCTCTACCACAACCACCTGCCCCATTCGAGCACCGTGTGTGCTCTCTGGTGGAATAACAATTTCGTGCTGCAACCGGCTGTCATCTGGCACAACCATGCCAAAACCTTGTTCAACAAAGTAGCGGCCAACAATTGGCTCGCTGCGTGGCTCAATGACTTGCGTAACAAACGCTTCTTTTCTTCCGCGGCGATCGGTTCCGCTAATGCGCGCTTCTACCACATCGTCGTGAAGGAACAGGTTCATTTGCCCAGCACTGATAAATAAATCACCGCTCTTATCTTCAGGACGCAAAAAGCCGTAGCCATCACGGTGACCAATAATTCTGCCTTTAATGAGTTCATCACGGTTTTGGAGAATGTATTTTTTCTGCTTGGTAAATTGCACCTGACCTTCGCGCTCCATGGCACGTAGTCGGCGCTGAATTCCAATTCGCGCTTCTTCGTCGAAGGCGTTCACCAAGTTACAGATATCAAGAAACGACAACGGCTTGTCGTGCTCTTTTAATAAACTCATTAAATATTCGCGGCTGGCTACCGGATTTTCGTACTTCTCTTTCTCGCGCTGATAATGCGGATCATCACTCATGTATTTTAAATTTACCTTTCGTATTTTGTTCAACGTGTTTTCGTTTGTGGCTTAGTTCTTCAAAGCCCTGTAGAAAACATAAATATGATTGTTTAGACACACAAACCATTTTTGGTTCATGTGGTTATTTGCTGCACAGTATAACAGTATTTGCAGTAAAACATTGACTGTTATTATGGATTCTCAGCCTGACATCTGTATGTCACAAACACTCAGTATAAAAATGGGTTTTCGTTTTTGTTGCATGAGCGTTCAACAAAACAATGACATCACTAGTTACCTTACAAACCTTATAAAGAGCAGGCATATGGATAGAAGATCGTTTATAAAGCTGTCGTCATTCGCAGGTGCGAGCGTGGCAGTGTCTACAGGGCTAGCGGGCTGCACAGTGAGCAATTCAGCAAATAGCCAACCTCAAACTAACGCTACCTTTACTCATGGTGTGGCCAGTGGCGACCCGTTAAAAGACGCCGTTATTATCTGGACGCGCGCCGTGCCCACTGCAAATTTGGGCTCAAGTACGGGCTCAAAGTCAGGTTTAGCCAAGGCCGATATTTTATGGGAAATGGCAAGCGATGCTGATTTTGCCAATGTGATAAGTAGCGGTATTGTTGAAGCCAAAGCAATTCATGATTTTACCGTAAAAGTGGACGTAGCAGGTCTTAGTCCAGCTCGTCGTTATTTTTACCGCTTCAAAAGCGCTAATAATACAAGTCCTGTGGGAGAAACCCGTACGCTACCTGAAGTCGATGTGTCTAACGTCACGTTCGGCATATTTTCTTGTTCCAACTACCCCGCTGGCTTTTTCACGCCTTACATGGAAGCAGCGAAAGACGACAACATCGACTATGTATTACACCTTGGTGACTACATTTATGAGTACGATGGCGAAGGTTACGCAACTGAGCACGCCAAGGAAATTGGCAGGACCTATGCGCCTGATAACGACACCGAGCTTTACACTCTCACTGACTATCGCAACCGCTATGCGCTGTATCGTACGGATGAAGGCTTGCTGTCGTTACATCAAAATAAGCCGTTTATTGTTGTGTGGGATGACCATGAAATTACTAATGACACCTATAAAGATGGTGCCGAAAATCACCAAGCCGATGAAGGCGATTTTTATGAACGCCGCGCTGCGGCCGTACAAGCCTACTATGAGTGGCTACCTATACGCCCGCCGTTTGGCACTGAGCGTTTAGAGATTTATCGTCAGTTTACCTTTGGTAAGCTTCTTGACTTATACATGCTCGACACCCGCGTTCTTGCCCGCGACAAACAGCTTGAATACGCCAACTATCGCGATGCTGAAACTAATGCGTTTGACCAAGCACGCTTTATGAAAGACATCGGCAACCCGAACCGCGGTTTACTCGGTGAAACCCAACGCAACTGGCTACATTCGTCTATGCGGCAAAGCCAGGCTAAATGGCAGGTGTTAGGGCAACAGCTATTAATAGGCCGCATGCTTTTCCCTGTATCTATTTTTAACGGCGTTGAACGCAAAGCAATACCTGATCATGTACATAGGCTCGCGAATATCAAACGCAAACAAAAGCAAGGTGGTGCACTTAGTGAGCAAGAGCTTGCGCTTATCAATACCGTAATGCCTTACAACTTAGACGCATGGGATGGCTATCCTGTTGAGCGGGAACAGGTGCTGATGCAGCTTAAGTCCATCGGCAAGCCAGTTATTGCCCTTGCAGGTGATACACATAACGCTTGGCATAATAAATTAACCCTTAAAGACGGCACGGAGGTGGGAGTTGAACTTGCCACACCAGGCGTGACGTCACCCGGTATGGAACATTACCTAAGCATGGGGGATGAAAAAGCTAAAACCCTTGCAGACGACCTACCGCTTCTTATAGAAGATTTGCAGTACTGTAACCTCCACCAGCGTGGCTTTATGACATTGACCGTCAGCGAAGGCAGCGCAAAAGCCACGTGGCACTATGTGGATGCAATTTTAACCAAAGCTGGAAAAGTAGTTAACACGCATAGCTTTGAGATTAAGGCATAGCTTTCTAAAATTTTATAAGCGTGTATAGGCTCTAGCCTATGCACGTTATTTATAAAGTTAAAGGCTACAAACGCTACCTTACAAGTCTCACAACGAGCTTAGTGCTTTCCACAAATAGTTTGTTTTTAATCTGCGTTGGGCCATTGCTGAGCATCATGAAGAACACGTAGTATTTCGATGCAATTTGTAGTGATGTTTTCTCGATATATAACGATAAACGGCAGGCCATTAATTACAAGTTCACGCGTATTCTTCAATCGGCCATGACGGCCTGCTCTAGGATGTTCCGATAAGACTAGGTGCGAACTATCAATAATGTTCATGACAACGTCAATAGCTACAGAGGGGCTATTTTCTTGAGCAATATGAGCTTCAATTTTCTCTAAATCGGTACCTGCAAGATCAGTCCATTTGAGCTGCACGCTTAGCCTCCCACTTAGTTTTGACATCAGTATGGTCGGTCAAACGTCCCTCATCAGCGGCTTTCACTCCTTTTTCCACCTCTTGGATAAACCACTCTTCGCGAGCAACATACTGCTTGATGGCTTCGGCCATCAGCCACGCCCTAGGTCTATCCATCGCCTTAGCCATTTCGCCTACACGTGCAAGTGTTTCGTCATCTAATCTTACTGAGGTAGCTTTTAAAGGCATGTAGATTCTCCGAGGTTCTTTGAGAATCTTTATTGTAGCTGCACTAGCATTAAATGTCTTCTTTTGCTTTTCATCACCAAAGACAGAGTGCAAGACGTTATAGTTAAATCGCACCGAATAAAATCAGAGTCTCTGATACTCCTTCTTGTGACCCATACAATTTAAGTTACGTCCTATTCCCATCAAGATAGGGGCATATTGACGGGAATAGGTACTCTCTTATTCTTTACTTCTAAAACTCATAATAAACACGCACACCAGCAAAGCGTGGCATGCCGCGTACGAAGGTAGGAATACCCAATCCACCGCCCGTATTACCAGCATCAATCAAGAACTCTTTATCAAACAAGTTGTTCACGTAAAGCTCATAGGCAAACTTGCTGTTGTCTTGAAGCAGCTTCACCGATACATCAGTCAGTGAGTAAGTATCTTGAGAAAGACCAGGGTAATTGCTGCTTTCAAAAAACACTTCTGACTGGAAACTGGTAAGCCAGTTAACATCAATGTCAAAACTGTCCATATTGAATACTTTGTTGATGTTTATCGCGCCGCTAACTTCTGGCGCTAAGCGGAACTTATTACCACCGTATTGGAACTCAGATCCATCAGCAGTATTGTCTGCAAATTCAGCATCAAGGAAACCAAGGCTTGCTGTTAGCGTCAACGTCTCGCTGTAGTTATAAGTCGCCATGCCTTCAATACCCGACATGGTCGAGTCGCCTACCGTTACAGTAATAGACTGTAAGGTTTCTGCGTCGGTAAAGCTTTGCTGATAATCGCTGTATTCGTAGGTGAAAATGGCACCTGAGAACAGGAAGTTCGCGCTTTGGTATTTAATACCTAAATCGTAACTGTCTACTATTTCAGGTTTAGTCACATTAACGCCACCTGCATTAGCATCCACAACTGGTGAACGTCGTCCCCTAGCGTAGTTCGCGTATACGTTCCAGTTGTTATTAACATCATAGCTTACAGCAAATCGCGGTAGGGTATCGTCAAAGTCGCGCTCGGCATCGAACGTAAATGCACCGTCTGCAGTAGTATAAGTATTACGGGTATAACGTGTTTCGTCGATATAGCGCACGCCAGCAGTAATGTTGATGTCGTCGGTAACAAAATACGACACCTCAGCAACATAAGACGCTATATCAAGTTCAGCTTCAAATATAAACGGCCCTTGTATCATAATAGGCGGCAGTGCAGGGTTAGAAATAGGAGAGCCATCTTCATTAAACAGTTGCGACACTAACATCGCACGCAGTGCTTCTATTTCTTCTAACGATGCGCCGGTAGCGATATTCTGATTTAGCGGAATGTTTGAGGTGGCCTCAAGCTGTGCTTTTACCGCATCGAAGGTACCACGTACAAATGGGTCGACCATTACATAATAGGGCAAAATAGAATCGTCTTGAGTAATAGACGCACCTACAAACGCGGCCAATTTATCACCCGAGTCATACACTAAACGCATTGACGCACCTTTAAGCGTAGCGTCGTTATCGAAATAGGCATCTTGAATACGCAAAGCAGAACCGTCGGCGTCAAATCCCTCGCTTACCTCTACATCTTTATAGTATGCGTCGGCATGCAGACTGAGCATTTGGTTGAAATCGTAGTTTACGGTTAAGTCATAAGCTTGAAGCGTTCGTTCAATGCCTAGCTCACTGCCTAAACTAAATTCGGCATCAGTAAAAGGGCTAGTATCTCCGCCATTGGGGGCGATAGAGCCTGACTTGAAGGCAATGCCCGGCTGGTCGTTATACTCCATGGCTGCGCGCGCAATGATTTCAAGCTGATCGTAATTCGCTCGCCATGTTGCACGTAGTGCTTGTACTGAAACACCCTGAAGATCTTCGCTGTTGCAAGGCACTTCTTCACCAAGATGGTTGTACATATTTGCATTACCGTAATAGGAGTCAGCGCTACAGGCATTGTTTTCTACAATGCCGTCCATTTCGCGATAAAGACCTGCTATACGAAAACTGTGGTTATCGTTAATAGGCTGGTTATACATGAATTCAACTTCTTGGCCTTGCTCTGAGTTATAGCCAACCTGTACCTTGCCTTCTTGTTCGAAGGTGGGAAGATTAGAATGAATACTCACCGCACCATTGGCTGCCGCCACACCAAACAAGGTTGGCTGGGGGCCTTTTAAAACCTCTACGCGCGCAATATCAAAAAGCGCGACGCTGGCTACCGTCTTTTTACTGATATCAAAGCCATCTTGATATACAGAGATGCGAGGCGTTGCCGACACCGAAGATACGTCGTCAGTCACGCCTCGAATATTAAAGGACGGTAAGCTTACAGCCTGCTCTTGAATTTGAACGTTAGGTAAAATACGAGAAAGCTCATCAAGTTCCATGATATTGGTGCGCTCTAAGAACTCGCTACCTATTACATCCATAGTAACAGGCACATCCATAACGGACTGCTCACGCATTTGTGCGGTTACCGTAATCTCTTCTATATAGTTATGTTCGTTTTCTGTGTCGGGCGCTACTTCTTGTGCAATTGCGGCGCTTGATAGTGCAAATGCAATTGTTGTGGCAAGCAGAGAGCGTGGATAAACCGTTCGAGGGTACAGAGGACGCATCAAGTCATTCCTTTTGTGTGCTTATTGGGTGTTTTATGTATTTTTTAAACATTTCGCCGATAGATTGGCGACATTGCCTAGTGTTTAGAAATATCAAAGCCCAAAAATGTAGAATGCTTTTGAGACGGTTCGATGAACTATCCGTGACATGTCGGAGGCAATTTTATGACAAGTATTCTGTGCCCCGCTATAAAACCAAACAGAACTCAATTCTGTACAACAAAGTTGTGCAACCTCTATGCACAAAAGAACAATGTCAGTACAATATTTAAGTAGGATAGAAAGAACTTTTAAATAAAAAGCGAAACGGAGACTGCAATGAAAAAATTAATGATGGCTACTGCTATTGGCGCCGCGACCTTATTAAGTGCATGTAGTGCAGAGCACGGCACCACTCAGTGTACTACTGCGCCGGAAGCTGAATGGCAAAACCAAGATGCGTTTCAGGCTCAGCTGTTAGCGCAAGGCTACAAAATCAACGAATTTAAAGTGACAGGCGGTAACTGCTACGAAATCTACGGCTTCGATAAAGAAGAGAACAAAGTAGAGATTTACTTTAACCCTGTTGATGGCAGCATTGTTAAAAAAGAAATGCACTAAATTCTGTTTAGCAAACGGTTCATCGAACGCTTGCTTTAAAACTTGATAAAAACGCTGCAAACTATTGCAGCGTTTTTGTTTTACCCTGAGAAAGTCACGTAATGCACAAAGCTAAAGACACGGGTTCAGATATTTATGTTTGGGATTGGGTAGTGCGCGTATGCCACTGGGGCATTGTTGCAAGTTTTATCACCAACTACTTTATTGTAGAGCCAGGCCGGCTTTTTCATGAAATCGCGGGCTATGTGGGCGTAGCGCTTATATCTATACGCGTTGCTTGGGGCTTACGTTCAGCTAATCCCAACAAGAAGGGCTCCGCAGATTACGCTAGCTTCTCCACTATTTCGCTAAGCAAGCAGGCCTTTAGAGAACATCTTCAGCACTTAAAGCATAAACAAATCCCACGTACTCATGGCCACAATCCTTTTGGCTGGCTTATGGTGATGGCAGTTATTGCCCTTTTGCTTGGGTTAGGTATTACCGGTTTTATGATGGAAGAAATAGACGCACTGTTTGGAAATAGCACGCTGGAATGGATACACAGTATTATGGCTGATGTATTGTACGGCTGTGTGTTGGTGCATATTGCTTCCGTGTTTGCTGTACAACGTATGGGTAATATTCAGTTAGTTCGCCCTATGCTTACTGGCTGGCGTAAGCGTTAAGCCTACGTAAAGACATAGATGTGCTACGGACATAAATACACTTTTGCCGAAGCTGGCTTGTTGTGTTTGCCAGCCTTTCTGCCCTTAAGATTTTAGTTGCCTGCAGGTGTTCGTTATCACCTCGCCACTTGTGGCTTTTAACTATCCAAAGGCCGCTTTGCCTCTCGCACGGCTTTCGGGTGCATTAATTTTTCTAAGCGAGCGAGGTAAGACGCAATTTGCTGATGCTGCTTTTTATCGTTGGTCACCGAGTTATAAAGCCAGTGGTATGCGTCTTCATAATCGTAAGGACTGCCATAACCGTCCAAAAACAACTCAACCAAGTGAATTTGCGCTTTTAGGTTTTTAAGCGCAGCGGCTTCTCGTAAATACACCACGGCGCGAGATTTATCCTGCTGTACGAGTGTGCCTTTGGCATAGTAACGCCCAAGTTGCTCTAGTGCTGCTGGCAAACCTTGATTCGCGGCATCTTCCATGTAGCCAATACCACGGGCAGGTTCAGCGTCTACGCACACGCCCCATGCCAGCATATCTCCCCATAAAAACTGGTAGGCCGGTACTTTCAACACGTTTGCACGCGCTTCAATGTCTTGCACTAATTGGCATCGATCAGCCACGACTTTGTCTAAATGCGTATTGGCATTAATCATATCGATTAAGGCATCTTGGCTGTAAAGCTGAACTGCGCGAAGCTCTTCAATCGTTTCCCCTTCAAGAGCATGAGCGCAAAAACCCGTGACAGTCGCGCAGATAAATAAGGCTGTGTGTAGAATACGTTTCATAGCAAAAGAGTATGTGTTGATTACAATGTCTTAGTTAAGGTATCGACTAATTATAGATTATCTTAACCAAGACATGCTTTTCTTTACGAATGGACACATGAGCGTTTGCGGCCAGCTAATATCTGCTTTCAACTTTATGCTGACCACATGCATTTAACCGTACGCCAGCATCTTGCTTTTAGTGGCTACTTTTTCGTGGGCACATGGCCGATTGGATATGGCGGGCGTGATCGGCTAGGTCAATACCTAAATCAGTTAGGTAACCACCGTCTGGCTGGGTAATTAGGCCTTTGGAGTATAGCCTAGATGCTGCGTTCACCATGCTTTGGCTGGCATCGTGATGAATTTTTAAACCTTGAAGTAGGCTGTCTGTTGGAAACTTCAGTAACAAATTTAATTCGTCTAACATGTCCTGATCGAATGAACTCATGTAACCACCTTAGGCAAAAGGGTTAGTAGGGATTTAGCACGCTGGCCACTGTAAAACACCTCAGCAAAGCACTATGTTAACAACCTATACCGAAGCGCACACACCAAAGCACTATTAGCCCTAGATTTGTTAATATTTTTAACGCTTTCTTATATCACACCCAAATGGCACCTCTGTAAAGCGTAATTTATCTGTAAAACGTTTAATCGTGTAAACACAGCGCTTACTGATCGGACTTTGGCGCTAAATAGTATATTCTTGCCTTAAATTGAGTTTGTGGATGCACCTGCACTGATGAAGTACAAAGATTTACGCGACTTTATTCGCCAGCTAGAAGCTAAAGGTGAATTGGTACGCATTACCCAGCCCATTGATACCGACCTTGAAATGACAGAAATTGCCGACAGGACGTTGCGTGCCGGCGGCCCTGCACTGTTATTTGAAAACCCTAAAAATCACGACATGCCCGTATTGGCAAATTTATTTGGTACACCAGAGCGCGTAGCTATGGGCATGGGTCAAGAGTCTGTTGAAGCACTGCGTGAAGTAGGCAAGCTACTGGCTTATTTGAAAGAGCCTGAGCCGCCTAAAGGGCTGAAAGATCTTTGGGAGAAGCTGCCAGTATTTAAGCAGGTGCTTAATATGCCAGCCAAAGTCCTTAAAAAAGCCCCTTGTCAGGAAGTGGTGCTTACCGGTGACGACGTAGACTTATCAAAAATTCCGGTACAGCGCTGCTGGCCCGGTGACGCTGCGCCTTTGGTAACATGGGGTTTGAGTGTTACTAAAGGGCCGCATAAGAAGCGTCAGAATCTGGGCATTTACCGTCAGCAGGTTATCGGCAAAAACAAACTTATTATGCGCTGGTTGTCACACCGTGGGGGCGCCCTTGATTTTCGAGAGTGGTGTCAAACACACCCGGGCGAACCCTACCCGGTATCTGTGGCACTTGGCGCAGACCCCGCTACTATTCTAGGTGCGGTTACCCCTGTACCAGACACCCTTTCCGAGTATGCTTTTGCAGGTTTACTACGTGGTGATAAAACCGAAGTAGTTAAGTCTATTAGTAACGACTTACAAGTACCTGCCAGTGCCGAGATTGTGCTTGAAGGTTATATTGCACAAGATGAAACAGCGCCTGAAGGTCCATACGGCGATCACACCGGGTATTACAATGAAGTCGATGACTTCCCTGTGTTTACGGTAACGCATATTACCCATCGTAAAGATCCTATCTATCATTCAACCTATACAGGCCGTCCACCAGATGAGCCAGCTATTTTAGGTGTTGCGCTAAACGAAGTGTTTGTGCCTATTTTGCAAAAGCAGTTCCCTGAAATTGTCGACTTCTACTTACCGCCTGAAGGATGCTCTTATCGTATGGCAGTAGTGACGATGAAGAAACAATACCCTGGGCATGCGAAACGGGTGATGATGGGTGTGTGGTCGTTCTTGCGCCAGTTCATGTACACCAAATTTGTGATAGTGTGCGATGACGACGTCAACGCGCGTGACTGGAACGATGTTATTTGGGCCATCACTACCCGTATGGACCCAGCCCGCGACACGGTAATGATAGAAAATACGCCTATCGACTACTTGGATTTTGCATCACCGGTTTCAGGGCTAGGCTCTAAAATGGGCATGGATGCAACAAACAAGATGCCGGGCGAAACCGACCGAGAATGGGGCGTACCTATTGTGATGGACGAAGACGTTAAAAAACGCGTTGATGATATTTGGGACAGTCTTGGTATTATGTAGCGACTATTTTTAGCGCTATTTATTTTGTATAGAAGCAAGCGCTTTTCTTAAGCGCATGAAAAGGCGACACGCTAAGCAAGAAGGTTAGAAGAGAATACATGTCAGAAATTAAGTGTAAGGTTGCAAGCATCACGCCTTTAACCGAAGTGGTTCAAAAAGTCGAATTAACGCCAGAAAGCCCTGTTGAGTTTAAAGCGGGTCAGTACGCCATGGTGGTAATGGGCGAAAAAGATATGCGTCCATTTTCTATTGCCAATGCCGCATTTGATAATAGCCGCATTGAATTACACATTGGCGCAGAGCCTGGCAACAGCTACGCTGGTGAAGTGCTAGAGCGCATGCGTGCGGATGGCGAAATTACCGTAAACGTAGGTAATGGCAATGCCTTTTTGCAAAGTAATGGCCTGCCTATGGTGCTTATTGCTGGTGGTACTGGCTTCTCATATACCTACTCTATTCTGCAAGAGCATCTTAACAGCGGTGATAAGACACCACTTACCCTTTATTGGGGTGGAAAACACGCGGCTGATTTGTACTTAGCTGACAAGCTAACTGAGCTCGCTGAAACTAACGATCACTTCACTTTTGTGCCGGTTGTAGAGTTTGCATGCGACGAATGGAAAGGCAGAACGGGCTGGGTACACCATGCGGTAATGGCAGACCACGCTGACTTTGCCAATATTCAGGTTTACGTTGCAGGTCGTTTTGAAATGGCCAAAGTTGTACGCGATGATTTTACACAACGCGGCTTAAAAGTTGAGAACCTGTTTGGCGACGCGTTTGCGTTTATTTAAGCGCTAGCGTAAACCCATATTCTGAAAGCCGGCGAATGCCGGCTTTTTTGTTTTTTTAAAGTCATTTTTCATTCCCAGCGTCTTACTCCGTTTTTCAATCGCGATGCCTTGCGATGACCAACCATTAAACACGTTTACTCTAATTGTAGCTTTGCCACGTATTCGTTATGGTGAAAAAATAAAAACAGGAGATAACAATGATAAAAAACCGACCCGCACTAGCCAGTATAAGTGCAAAAATAAGAACTGAATTAACGAAAGTACTGGCATCAGCTGTATTGGTAAGTAGCACAGCGTCATTCTCTACTCACGCACAAAGCGAGCAGCAGCAAGCACTTTACGATATTGCCAAAAATGTCTCTGCTGAAAACATTGAAAAAGACATTACTACGCTGGTGAACTTTGGTACACGCCATACCCTTTCTGAAACCGAGTCCGATACTCGTGGTATTGGTGCTGCGCGACGTTGGATTAAATCTGAATTTGATAAAATTTCCGCCGAGTGTGGTGGCTGCTTAGAAGTGTACTACCAGTCGGAAGTCATCAGCGGAGAAAAACGTATTCCCGACCCAGTAGAAGTGGTTAGCGTTATCGCGATACAACGCGGTACCACCGATCCAGACCGTTACGTCATCATGTCAGGCGACATCGATTCACGGGTGTCTGATGTAATGGACTTCACCTCTGACTCACCAGGGGCAAACGACAACGCCTCTGGTGTTGCCGGTACCCTTGAAGCTGCGCGAGTACTATCCAAATACAAGTTTAACGGCAGTATCGTGTATGCTGCTTTATCTGGTGAAGAGCAAGGGCTTTTCGGCGGGCGTATTATGGCAAACCAAGCCAAGGAAGACGGCTGGCGAATTAAAGCCGTGCTCAATAATGACATGATAGGCAATATCGAAGGGGTTAACGGTGTGATTAACAACACCACCGCTCGCTTGTTTGCTGAAGGTACACGCGTAACCGAAACGGATAAGGAAGCGCGCATGCGACGTTTCACCGGGGGTGAAGTTGACTCACCAAGCCGTAACCTTGCCCGTTACATCGATAAAATTGCCGATCAGTATATTGAGAACTTAGACACGATGGTGATTTATCGTTTGGACCGTTTTGGTCGTGGCGGCCATCACCGCCCGTTCAACGACTTGGGCTATCCGGGTATTCGTATTATGGAAACTAACGAAAACTACACCCGCCAGCATCAAGATCTTCGCGTAGAAGACGGTATTGCCTATGGTGACACCTTGGATGGCGTCGACTTTGATTACGCTGCCAAACTTACTGGCCTTAATGCTGTTTCACTTGCTGCAATGGCGTGGGCACCGAATCCACCTGCAAATGTAGAAATTGCCGGTGCAGTTCAACCTTCAACATTTTTAAAGTGGGATGCACTAGACGCTGAAGAGAACCCTCAACTTAAAGGGTACAAAGTATACTGGCGTCATACTGATGCTCCGCAATGGGAATACAGTAAATATGTGGGTAACGTCACCGAGGCCATGCTTGAGAACGTTGTTATCGACAACTACTTCTTTGGCGTAGCCAGCGTTAACAAGGACGGTGTTGAAAGCGTAGTGGTTTATCCAGGTCCTGCGGGAAGCTTTGGAGAATAAACGTTTTTATTGAGCGCCTATGTTAAGCGTGCGTATATGCATGCAATCAAGTTCGTGACGTTAAGCTGGTAATGAAACCGGCTTATCGTCACGAATGACTTTACTCAATAAAAGCTAGTATAAACGTGGACACTACACTCAATATATTGATGTCGCTTACATTTTGTTAATTTAAGCCAGTACGTGTTTATTGGAATTAAGCGACTAACTGCATTACAGTGTAGTAAATGTATGACGGCAGTTCGGAGTTCACCTTTGGTAAGATTCAGCGCGTTCTCGCTCTCTATTTTCACTCAACGTCTTTCTTTATTAGGCATAAGCCTAGTCCTTTGTTGTTTTAATGTTTCGCAATTACATGCCGCCCCTACCAAATTAGGTGCAGCTTCCTTCGAGACCTACATAAGCGACGATGGGGAGCCTGCTCGAGTTAATACACTGCTCGAAAAGGTGTTTCAGAAGGCGGAGCTGGATATCCAACTTCAGGTTATGCGACAAGCTTTTTTGGGCAGTTCTGTACTGACAGGTAAGCTAGACGGTGAATTTGCCTACGTTAATTTGGGCGAGGACAGCAGCAACTATGTTCTATCCGATATCTACTTACCCATTTACCTTTACGCGGTAAGTAAAGAGGCGGACGTTGAGGCAATAAAGCTTTTTCCTCATTTAAAAGACAACCGGGTCGCTATTGAAAATCGCTTTGCGAATACGCCATCATTCAGACTGCTGAAAGATATAAAGTGGTCACGCAACCCCACTACGTTTGATGCATTTCGCCAACTTGCCGACGATAGAGCGCCTTACTTAATTACCACCCAGCTGCTTGCGCGCGAGCTAAACATACTGCTGGCTAACGATAATGAAGAAACCCTGCACTTTTCAGCAAAACCATTAGCAAAAACCGGATTTCAAATAGCTATCAGCAAAAATGTTGCTAACGCTGAAAGGATTATTGCGCAATTCAACCAGGCTGTGTCGACAATGCAGAATTCGGGGGAATTGAATCAGCCACTTGATTTAGCTTGGCTCACCAAAGATGTGAATGGCGATGGCGTTGCCGACTTTATCGGGCACAGCAACATAACTACCACGTCAGACTTGTTAAACACCGCCTATTCCCTTGACGGTAAACCTACATCTGAAGCTAGCGCGTTTTATATTGACGGGGATAGATATGCATCGCTTGAGGAAGCGCGTGCTGCCCTTCCTGATAAAGAAAGTTCGTCGCCTCGCGAGTCGCTGTTAGATAAAACCACCTACCAGCTATTACTTCGCCGCTGGTAGATGAATTTTGACTTCAGTGAACTTTGAAAGCAATGAGCGTTGAAAGGCATTAAATTAGGTAGAGAAGCACGAAGTCGACTACGCGACTTCTACACTACAAAGCATACCTGTCGTTGCTTAAACTAAACGACCTATTCAAAGATATGCGTCAGCTTTGTTAACGCTCTATCTTCGCGCTCTATCCTCGTAATACTGCTGATCAAAGGTTGCAAAAAAGACTGGGAGTCATCTGCGTTAGTGTGTCGTTTCTGGCAAGTACATTTCCAAAATTGTCAGCAATTCTTCGCCATCTACCGGTTTTGACACATAGTTATTAAAGCCAGCTTTAAGAGCTTTAACGCGATCAGAGGTATAGGCATAAGCAGTAAGCGCCACAGCGTTGAGCTTTGCAATCTCTGGGATTTCGCTTGCCCTCATTTTCAATACTAGGCCTAACCCGTCCATTTCCGGCATGCCAATATCCGACAGTAATAGATCGAAAGCTTCGGGCATATCGTTTAGCTCTTTCCATGCGAGTAGCCCGTTTTTAACTACGTTGACCCGGGCACCGTTAGACTCTAAAAACAGCTTTATAAAGTCACGGGCGTCTTGCTCGTCTTCTGCTACCAAAATTCGTAAACCGCTTAGACGCAAAGACTCGGTCAAATCACTGATTTCACTATTCTTGGTTTCGATAATGTCATCGTGCAAACTAAGAGGAGCAATAGGCAAAGACACAAAGAACGTAGTCCCGGAATTTGGCCCATCACTTTCGGCACGAATTTCCCCGCCGTGCATTTCAACCAAGCTCTTTACAATAGATAAACCCAGCCCCAAGCCGAGTTTGTTATGAGAGTCTTTACCTTGGTAAAAGCGTTCAAAAACCCGTGCTATCTGATCTTGGGTCATTCCTTTACCGTTGTCTTTTACACGAAACAAGTAATTTGAATGTTCTCTTCGCCCCCGCACATGTACGGTTCCGCCTTTTGCTGTAAATTTAAGAGCGTTACTGAGCAGATTGTTTATCACCTGCTTAATACGCAAATTATCACCCAGAATTTGAGTATGTTCGTCTTCGCAATTGATTGAAAGTTGAATATTTTTACTGGCAAAGCCCGCTTCGAATGATTTAGCGACTTCAAATATAGACCCAGCGATATTTAATGAATGCGTACTCAATTTCATAGTGCCGGAGATAATGCGCGACAAATCTAAAATGTCATTTATTAAGGCAGCCTGTGTAGACGCAGCGCGTTTGATAACGCCTAATGCGTCAGACATTCTATCGACATTCGTCACATCCATCAGAGCTAAGTCGGTCCAACCTACAATAGAATTAAGGGGCGAACGAAGTTCATGGGAAATACTCGCCAAAAACTGATCTTTAGCTTTATCTAACTCTTCTAATTTACTAATTTGCTTGTCGAGCGACGCTTTCAGGCTTAGCGCGTAAGGTATAAATAGATGATCAAAACCTTCTATAATAAGCTGATCATCCTCGCTCCACTCTACCGACTCATCAGCAACACTTTGTAAGTACATATCAAAGGAATTACGAGGTGTTAGTACCTTACCAACATCTTTGTTCGCGGCTTCGCGGCCCGCCCATCGTATAGTTTTGTCTTTTTGCTCTCTAAACCAAACCGTGTAGTAACCAAGCTTGGCAGATACACAGGAAATATACATGCCGCGAATGCCATTAAGGTCACATTGTTCGGACACTTCTTCCGCCAGCTTGCTAATAGCAATTGACTCTTCAGAGTTTGGAATAACGAATTTGTCGAGAAGGCGAGTTAATGTTTGTTCAGAGGGCGTTTTACCTACTAAATATTTATCTACAGGGGTAATAACGGCCATACCACATGCATTGGCTACATCCAAAAGGCCTTTTTCTTTTTGGGTTATCGCCTCAAGCGGGTTAGCAAAGCCAGTAAGCTGATGAATAATAGTGTTTAGCTTACGTTGGCGAATTTGAAACTGTTCTTTCTTTTCATGCAAGGCTTTAGTGTGTAGCTGCCACGCATAGAGATGACCGAGGGATTCGCATACCAAACGCTTTTTTTGGTCGATATATTTAGGCTCGTTATTGTGACAAGCAAGTAACCCCCAAAGTTTACCTTCAAACACAAGGGACACGGAAAACGATGAACGTATGCCCATATTTTTAAGATAAGTGATATGAACCGGCGACACTGAACGAACCATAGACATGGATAAATCCATTGGCGGTCGCTCTGCTTCTTGCACAGTTGGTATTAAAGCAATAGGGGGTTGTTCTACGTCAAATACACAACGTACGCGATTTTTTAAGTACAGCGCCCGGGCTTGGCTAGGAATATCAGATGCGGGAAATTTCAAACCTTTGAAAGAGCGAGACCCTGGGAATTTTGCTTCGCCAATTACTTCTCCGCTATAGGTTTTATCGAACTGATAAACCATCACCGAATCAAACCCTATGTAGCGCTTAAATACGCCCGCAATGGCGTCTGCAACATCACTGATAGACTCGCACCCATCCACATCGGGAAGCAATGTGCGAATATTTACGTCCATCGGTACCCATTGTTGGGCGGCTTCATAACTAAGCTGAGGGGTAGGCTCTAGTTCAATAACGAGTAAGCCGTTTGAATCGAACGCGACACCACTGCCCTCTTTTTCCCAATTGTCTAAACAAAGTGCGTTTTCGGCAAATTTCCATTGATACGCTCGGCGTGTATTCCCGCCTTTAACGCTTTGATAGATACTTTGAAAGGTTGGTGCATCTTCGGAAGGCGTATCGATGAGCTCAGTAATAAGAGTTTCACCCGCAGTGATACTGACTTTAAATAGCTCATTGATGTTTTCACTAACCACCTGAATTTTTTTAGTTTCAGGGTCTACCGCTATAACGTAACCAAAGCTTTGAACACTTTCGATTAGGTGAATAGCTTCATCTTCGCAGTTTTGAAGCGTCTTTATCTTTTTATCTGTAACGTGCTGCATTGCCTTGGCCGAGAAATTTTGAAAGCGAACTTTCATGAGGGGAAATATTATTTTTGACACGATAACAACTTATCGTGAAGAAAGCATGCTATATCCAAAAGTCTAACGCATAAAAAAGGAGGCTTATCGCCCCCCTCTATTGGTTTTGCTCGTATATTACTTGTTGAAAATTTACATTTCTCTAGAAGAGATAATTAACACCTATTGATATGAGGTCAGTAGAGTTATCTTCTATGTCATAGCGTTCATATTCAATCATTGCAACCCAATCATGGTGAATACGCCAGTTAGCGCCAATGCCATAGAACAAATCCGTGCCTTCATCATCAACGTCTTGAAGTAGGGCTGTATCCTCAAAAACATCTAACGAATCGTAGTTACCTTGCCAAAAATATAAGCCCACATGCGCATGTAAAAACCAGTCCTCATGACGTAAAAACTGATAGGCTACACTTAATGTATAGCCATCTACTGATGTTGGGCGAATACGCGATGTCTCGCTGAAAAAGCGAGATGGCTCGTTGGTCGTGGTTGAAAATGCTGCCGATACATCACCTAAATCGGTATAACCGACTTGAATAAAGCTGTTTTCGGTAATATTGGTACCTACTACCGCTTTCCACGCACTGCGGGTGTCATCAATATCTATGTCGAAGACATCAAAGCCTAGCTCTGCGGCTTCTTGTTGTACATCCCTTTCCTTGAAATCTCCTGATGCGCTCCCCCAACTCCCGCTTATGAAAAACTGTTTAGCCGTGCACTTTTCATATCCTTTAGAAAGTTTTGAGGCATCCTCTTCAGATAAGCATTGAGTTTTGCTAGCTAAAAAAGGGGAAGCATCCCTTTCTTTATTAGATTGCTGAGCCATGGCTGGAAATGAAAACATTGCTCCCATTGCAACAGCGCTAACAATCCCATACCTAAAAGTTCTATTCATCTTAGCTACGCTCACGCTTTTACTCCCTTTCTTTGCGCCGCTAATAAGCGGCGCAGTGTCATAACAAATACCAGTAACATCAGCAGCATAGCGTTCATGCTACCACCGCCTCCGCCAGAGTTTTCAATTCTAACGGTCACGGGTTGAACAGTAATGGTTAGTCTACCCTCGCTCGTTCCGCCCTGTGTATCTTCAATAATATAGGTGACTACAGCATTGCCCGTAAATGCAGCAGGCGGCGTAAAGGTCAATGTATCGTCAGGGTTAACAGATACGCTACCGATTGATGCCTGGGCACTTACAACACGAATACTATCGCCATCTTCGTCGAAGTCGTTGGCAAGCACGTTAACGGTTACAGATTGGTCAACGTCTATCGTTACAGTATCGTCTACAGCCTGTGGAGGATTGTTACCAATAATGGTTACCGTAATTACACCCAGGTCTGAACCTCCGTTTCCATCACTGATACCATAATTAACAATCACTTCGCCAATAAAGCCAAGTGGAGGCGTGTATTCGATGGTATCCCCCGCTATCACAGCTGTGCCGAACGTGGTTGTAGCAGAGGTAATACGCAAGTCATCGCCATCAGGGTCTGCATCGTTACTTAAGGCTTCAATAGTTACAGACTCATCAACAATGATAGTTACTGCATCGTCATTTGCCACGGGTTGTGTATTGCCATTAAACATGACACTTACACCACCTGGGTCAACAATCGTACCGTTCACCAAACCGTCGTCATCATCAACGCCACCATCTAGAATTTCGAGCTGCACACACCAGTGCCCTTCGGTTAGCCCTTCGGTCCAATAGTCGCCGCCCGGCGGAGGACAGTAGCCCGGCTCACCTTGAACTGACCATAAACGGTTGTTTGCGTTTTCCGTAAACGTTACCCAACCGTTTTCAGGCGTAAACTTACGATAGACCGCATTCGCAGGAATTGGCTTAAGCTGCGGCATAACAATGTTCAGCGTTTGTCCGGCCTCAGGTAGACCATAGGCGATGAAATCGAAAATGCCGCCAATGTTTGTCGCTTCTGGGTCAGGGACAATGTCATCATCGCCCGCAATATCACCATCTATGATTTTCGCGCCACCGAGCTCGCTACTTACAGAGAAGTTACCTAAGCGCAAGCAAACACCTGGGTCGCCTTCTACCATGTAGCCGTCAACAAACGCCACTTCTTGCGGAAGCACATTACATTCAGGCGTTGGATCTAGGTAATCTAAAATACCGTCTCTATCGCTATCGGCAAGACCATCCACAACATCCGGTACACCGTCACCATCACTATCAAGTTCAGTAGGCGATGGTAGTGCATCCACTACTTGAATATACAAAGTATCCGAGTCTGTGAAGGCTGTGTCATCTGCGTCGGTGACCGTTGCACGGATTCGGTACACACCAATCTCTAGACCACTTGGGTCAAACGTAAAGGTGTCATCAACGCTATCGGTATCTGCAAGATCTGCATCCAGTGATGTCCACACAAACTCGTACTCGTTGGTTGGGTCTGGGTGGTCAACTCGAGAGGTTACCAACACGTCAGAGCCTGTAGGAATAACCCGAATTCTTGACTCGCCGTCCTGCTCGGTAAACAGGTCAACATCTGGGTTCACGTTATCTTCACGGATAGTTATTTCGTGAATGTATTTGTTACCTATGTTCAACACATCTGAAAGCTCGATAATAATGGTTTCAGTCCCTTCAATATCCGCATCAGGGAAAACATTGAAGCTCACCGTTTTATCACTACCCGACTCCATCACAATGATGCCATCGACTAAGTCATGATCGCCGCTGTCTGCCGTACCGCTTACCGTAAATGGAATTTCTAGCGGATAAACCGGTGACGTGCCGTTTAAGTGAATACCAAATTCTACTTCGTGGCCTTCCAGTACAACTTGATCTTTAGTGATGGAAACAAGAGGACGTACGCGTACGGCCTGACTTGCCACAGAGGTTAAGCCGTCTTCGTCAGTCGCTTGCCAGTAAGCCGTATTATTACCCGGCTCATAGAAGATTAGCCCATCAACCAATGACACAGGCAATGGATTACCAAATTTATCGACCGCCGAGGCTACGCCAAGGTCAATTTTGGTAAATAGCGCATTGGCATCTACGAACACGTCTTCTGGCACTTCAATAACCGGGCGATCGGCCAAGTCATCTGGCATTACATCTACCAGTACCGATGCCTGAGCTACCTCGCCTTGAGGGTCGGTGATGGTGTAGTCGATAACGATTTCACCTACGAAGCCTTCAAGTGGTGTATAGGTAAGCGAATCGTCTGACCAAGAAACATCACCTAACTCAACGCGCGCACCAATAATACGAAGCGTATCCCCGTCTGCATCAGAATCGTTGGCTAGTACATCAATTTCTGCAGGATTGTAGTTCCCCAAGCTGATTGCATCATCGCGGGCAACCGGCGCGTCGTTCACTGGATTTACGTTGATGGTCACCGTGCCTACATTAGAAGTTTCTTCACCGTCATTTGCTGTAAAGGTAAATGTAGTTGTGCCGCTAAAGTCCGCGTCCGGCGCGTACAACACATTAGGTAAACGACCAACAAGCTCACCGTCCGGTGATGTTACCAGCTGGTAGGTTAGCGCATCGCCGTCTGCGTCACTACCCTGAAGCTGAATGGGCAGAGTCGCATCTTCTTCCATCGTAAAGGTTAGGTTCAACACAACAGGGGCATCGTTAGTGTCGATTACCGTTACCGTGTAGGTCGCACACGCTTGCGCGCCCGACTGGTCAGCAACACACACTGTAATGGTGGCAGTGCCATGGAAACCGTCTGCAGGCGTAAATGTCACCACACCATTAACGATTTCTACGGTGCCGTTTGTGGCTTCGGCACTAGCAATAGTGAGCGTATCACCATCAATATCGTTTGCATTGGATAATACGTTGATACTTAGCGGCGTATCTTGATTAGTAGATACTTCTCCACCTTCAAGAGTCGGAGCATCATTTACATTTTCAACCGTCACCGTAATTTGCGCAGTCGCTTCACCGCCATTCCCATCTGATATGGTGTAGGTGATGATCGCCGTTCCAACAAAGTTAGGTAACGGTGTGTAGACAATGTTGCCATCGCTATTAACGGTTACCGTGCCCGAGTTAGCCGTTGCATCTGTGATGATTAACGTATCGCCGTCAATGTCAGCGTCATTGGCAAGTGCATTAACAATAACACTGCTGTCTTCACTTACATTAGCTTGGTCGTTATTTGCTACTGGTGCGTCGTTAATAGCAACGATAACTACGGTAACCGTTGCGGTATCAGTACCACTAAAGCCATCGCTAATAGTATAGGTAAATGTTGCCTCACCATTTACATTGGCAACAGGTGTGTAGGTAACGGTAGTGCCGTTATTGACCACCACACTTCCGTTGTCAGTACTTGCCATGGTTACTGTTAGTACATCGCCGTCGACGTCGCTATCGTTTGTTAGTACGGTTACTGTAACACTGCCATCTTCGGTAACACTTGCCGTGTCATCAACGGCAACAGGGGAATCGTTCACTGCAGTGACAGTTAGGGTTACCTGCGCTGTATCAGTTCCACCATGACCATCTGAAATGGTGTATTCAATAGTGACCACGCCGTTGTAGTTGGCAGGCGCTTGATAGCTTAACTCACCGCTTGGCAACAATATCACCGTGCCAGTAGACGCTGTTACTTCGGTAATGGATAACGTATCGCCGTCTTCATCAGTATCGTTAGACAGCACATCTAAGGTTACCGATTCGTCTTCTTGTGACGTAAAGCTGTCATCATTCGCAACAGGGATATTGTTTTCGGCAACAGTTAGCACCAAGGTACCTGTTACCGTGCCGCCCATACCGTCTGATACGGTGTAGGTAACCGTTACTGTGCCTACGAAACCTTCAGGTGGCGTGTATGACACTAATCCATCAATAATAGTCGCCGTTCCAAAATCAGCCGATACTGAGGTAAGCGTAAGTGCATCGCCATCTGCATCTGTGTCATTAGCCAGTACGTCGACCTCTACCGCTTCGTTGAGCTTAATAGCCAGCTGATCGTCTTGAACGTCAGGAAGAGTATTGCCATTAACAAATGTGCCTACTCCACCAACAAAGCTAACCGCTCCATTAGTTGTACCGTCAGCATCAAAACTTCCGCCATCGGTTAGCGTCAGCTTCACACACCAGCTACCTGCAATTAGACCTTCTTGCCAAGCGCCACTATTAACAGTAGGACAGAAACCTGGCGTACCTGGTGCTGAGTAAATCACGGCGTCGCCGTCTGCAATGACATCGAACCAACCTAGCTCAGCAGTCCAGCTACGCATAAATGCGTCTTCTGGGACGGCATTGCGCTGCGGAATAACCACATCGAACTGTGCTTGATTAGACTGATTATTCACCACGTCGAAGTTAAACAACCCACCAACATTGTTAGTTTCCGTATCTGTCGGAATGCGACTGGTTACTACGCTGTCATCAGCAAGTAGCAATACGCCAGCATTTGAAGTGCCACGGGTGTACTCACCCGCACTTACACATGCACCAGCGTTTGATTCAACAAGATATTGCGCGCTTTCACCTGCAATTTCTGGCGCAACCGAACAAAGCGCAATGCTATCTAAGTAGTTAGGCACACCGTCTAAGTCGGCATCACCTGTGCCTTCAATGTTGTCTGGTAGGCCATCACCGTCGGTGTCTGCACCAGTAAGTTCAGGTAAAGTTTCTACTACCTCAATATAAATTGTGCGTGAACTTACAAGCGCGGGGTTTTCACTGTCTGCCACAAGTAGCGTAACCGCATAAACACCTGGCGCTACTGAAGTAGGGTCGAAAGTAAATACACCGTCATCATTTGAAACATTAGTGAGTTCTGGTGCTGAATTACTCCAGTCGTAGATAAAATCAGCGGCAGGATTGGTATGACTGATAGCCGCAAGTACATCAACTAAACCATCATTTTGGCCAACAGTTAACGTTGTAGTGTTATCTTGCTCAACTGACAGCGCTACAACTGGTGCCACAGGTGCTTCTGCAATAGTGGTGGTTTGCGACGCTTTTTCTCCGACATTTACGTTTTCATTTAGCGTTACGATTACCGTTTCGCCGTCATCAATAATCGTGTCAGGGATAATATTGAATTTAACGGTTGCCTGTGTGCCACTCTCAATAGTGACAGTGCCAGAGATAAGGTCGTGATCGCTAGTATCTGCAGTACCTGAAACCGTGTAGCTCACTGTTACTGGGTAACTAGGTGCATTACCGCTTAGCAGTACATCAAAGCTTGCTGCGCCACCTTCGGTGACAACCACATCATCACTTAGTGACACCTGAGGGTTAACGCGGATAGTCTGACTAACCGTTGTCGTATTGCCTTCATCATCAGTTGCCTGCCAGTAAACGGTATGTAGCCCTGGCGCAAAGCGAGTTTGACCGTTCAATAAGGTTACAGGGATTGCATTACCACTTGCGTCAACAGCTGTTGCATTACCTAATACAACCTCCGTTAGATAGCCTATGGCATCAAGTTCAATATCCGCTGGTGCTTCGACAACTGGGAAGGTTTGAGCAGTTTGCTCAGAGGCACTAACAGTAACGATGACACTTGCTTGCGATGTGGCGCCACTTGCATCGGTAATAGTATACGTAATTTGAACATCGCCTTGTGTTCCAAGCGCAGGCGTATAGACAAGCACCCCACTTTCAACTTCGACACTGCCGCTATCCGCTGTTGCGCCAAGTATCGATAATGCATCGCCTTCTACGTCAAGGTCGTTGCTTAGTACGTCAATTTCAACAGCTGTGTCGTCTAATGTAGAAGCCGTATCCGCAACCGCCACAGGCGCATCGTTCACGGCCACCACATTCACTGTGATATTGGCGGTGTTCGAATCTTCTTGACCGTCGTTCGCTTTATAGCTGAACAGTACCGTACCGTTGTAATTTTCTGGGGTAACGTACAGCAAAGAAGGAGCAGAACCTAACACTTCACCTGTTGGCAACGTTACTAATTCAAACGTTAAAACGTCTTCGTCTGCGTCGGTACCCGTTAGCGTGATGGGTAGGCTATCTCCTTCTTGAATAGTGAATTCAAGATCTTCAACTACTGGGCCTATGTTTGTATACACCACTGTAACGGTAATACGCGCACAAGCCTCTTCGCCCTCAGCATCTTGAATACAAACGTCGATGGTTACTTCGCCGGAATAATCTTCAGACGGCGTATAAACCAGTTTGCCGTCAACAATATCAACCGTGCCGTCTGAAGATGTGGCGCTAACGATAGTATGCGTATCATCTGTATCTACATCTTCAACATTGGCGATAACATCGATAGTTAACGCTTCATTCTGGTTCGTTGCAGCAGTGAAATCAGCAAGTGTAGGTGCATCGTTAACAGCGGTAACCGTTACAACAAGCGTACCTGTTGCTGTTGCTCCATTGCCATCAGAAACCGTGTAGGTAATGGTTGCTGTACCATTGAAGTTCTCATCTGGTGTGTAGCTTACTTGCCCACCTTGAATAGCGACTGAACCTTCGTCAACGGTTACGTCTGAAATAGTCAGTACGTCTTCGTCAATGTCAGAATCATTCGCGAGCACATCGACAACAACAGAGCCATCTTCCTCGACTGTGGCCGTATCATCCACCGTTACCGGTGTATCGTTAACTGGGTTAACGGTAACAGTAATCGTTGCTGTATCAGTGGCACCATTACCATCGCTTACCGTATATGATACTGTCGCTTCGCCATTAAAATCAGCATTAGGCGAGAAAGTAACCTGGCTATCTGCCGTGATCACTGCGCTACCCTGCGCTGATGAGGCGGCTGAGACTGAAAGCACATCTTCATCTATATCAGAGTCATTGGCGAGAACAGCTACCGTTACTGAAGCGTCCTCATCAACAACAGCGGTGTCATCCAAAGCGATAGGAGCATCGTTCACCCCTTCTACTGTAAAGCTAATGCTGGCAGTGGCGGTACCGCCATTTCCATCTGAAATAGTGTAGGTGGCCGTTGCTGCCCCATCAAAATCAGCTGGTGGTGTATAGGTCACACTGTTATTTGCATTAACTGTGATAGTCCCCTCAGATGCGCTAGCAGATGTCACGCTTAATTCATCGTTGTCAACATCTGTATCATTGTCTAATACAGCAAGCGTAGTGCTTGAATCTTCGGTAACTCTTCCGGCATCATCATTAGCTACTGGTGCGTCGTTAACAGGCGCCACCGTTACTGTGACTGTCGATGAGGCGCTACCACCAGCACCATCCGATACACTGTAAGTTATCGCGGCTGTACCGTTGAAGTCGGCACTTGGCGTAAAGCTAAGCGTATTATCGCCGGTAATAGTTGCAGTGCCTTGACTGCTGCTTGCAGCCGACAGCTGCAACGTGTCACCGTCGATGTCACTGTCGTTTGAAAGCGCATTAATAATTACCGTTTCGTCTTCCTGTACACTCGCCGTATCTGCCACAGCCACCGGATTGTCATTTACTGGGTTTACCGTAATTGACACTGTTGCTGAATCAGAGCCGCTGTTTCCATCAGAAACGGTATACGTCACTGTTGCAGCACCGTTATAGTCGGCATCCGGCGTATACAAAAGATTACCATCGCTATTAATGGTTGCCGTACCAGTACTAGCATTAACCGCAGTTAACTCAAGGGTATCGTTGTCTACATCTGTATCGTTAGCAATAACGTTAACCACAACGCTGCTGTCTTCATCAACGCTAGCTGTATCATTATTCGCAACGGGGGCATCGTTAACGTTTACAACCGTCACTGCCACCGTTGAGTTAGCGCTGCCGCCAGCACCATCTTCAATGGTGTAAGTAATAGTGGCGCTGCCGTTGAAGTCAGCTTCTGGCGTGTAGTTCACCTGGTTACCTACAACCTGCACGCTGCCGGTTGTAACAGAGGCGCTCGCCACACTTAAGGTGTCGCCGTCAACGTCGGTATCGTTAGCAAGTACATTAATGCTAACCGACTCGTCTTCATTGACACTTGC
The DNA here is from genome assembly GCF_041414725.1 of Alteromonas sp. DY56-G5. Classification (NCBI taxonomy): domain Bacteria; kingdom Pseudomonadati; phylum Pseudomonadota; class Gammaproteobacteria; order Alteromonadales; family Alteromonadaceae; genus Alteromonas; species Alteromonas sp. DY56-G5. The sequence goes on from NZ_JANHZQ010000010.1 coordinate 30,581, forward strand.
GGTATCTGGATTAGCGATTGGGTTGTCGTTAACCGCTGCAATAGCTACAGACACCGACGCATTGTCACTGCCGCCGTTACCGTCTGTTACCGTATAAGCTACTGTGGCACTACCGTTGTAATCTGCCGCTGGGGTAAACACCACATTGCCGTCACCATTAACTATTGCACTTCCATTGGTTGCCGATACATTTGAAACGCTTAATGCATCGTTATCAATGTCGGTATCGTTAGCCAATACATTAATAACTACCGCTGTGTCTTCGTTAGTGCTGGCCGTGTCGTCGCTTGCCACTGGTGCATCGTTGACGTTAGTAACATTAATCGTCACCGTACCTGATGCCGTACCACCTGCACCGTCACTTACTGTATAAGTTACGGTTGTTGCGCCATTAAAGTCGGCCGTAGGTGTAAAGGTAATATTGTTTCCGCTAAAGGTTACTGAACCATTTGGCGATGTTGCATTGGTGATCGACAACGCATCGCCATCTACGTCAGTATCGTTAGTCAAAACATCAATAATTACGCTGCTGTCTTCGTTCACCGTCCCTGAATCAGGGTTAGCTATTGGCGCGTCATTTACTGCATTAACCGTTACCGATACAGAAGCTGAATCGGTTCCGCCATTTCCATCAGAAACCGTGTAATTAAGTGTAACAGGGCCATTGAAATCGGCCGGTGGCGTATAAAGAACATCGCCATTTGAATTTACGGAGGCCGCACCAGCGCTTGCCGACACCGCAGTAACACTTAGGGCATCGCCATCTACGTCACTGTCGTTAGCTAACACATCAATAATTACGTCATTATCTTCGTTAGTATTCGCACTGTCGTTTGTGGCAACCGGTGCATCGTTATCTGCTTGCACGTCTACCGTTAGATTCGCGCTATCACTGTTCCCATTTCCATCAGAAATGGTATAGGTCACAAGTGCTGGACCGTTAAAGTCTTGTGCAGGCGTGAAGGTGATGTTGCTTCCCGCAAACGAAACCGCACCGTTGCTAGAATTAACCGCCGTGATAGACAATGTATCGCCATCCACATCGGAATCATTTGCCAATACATTTACTACCACTTGTGTGTCTTCAGTGGTAGTGGCTGAGTCGGCCTGCGCTACAGGTGCATCTTGAACATTGTTAACCGTAAATGTTGCCGTGGCAGTGTCGCTACCACCTGCGCTATCGGTAAGGGTGTATTGCACGGTCTCGGTGCCGAAGAAATCAGCCGCTGGCGTATAAATCAAGTTCGCGCCATCTGTAGTTACCGTACCGCCGTTACTTGGCGTAGCAACAGAGGTAATGCTAATGCTTTGGCCATTATCTGTATCACTATCGTTACTACGGGCCGCTAACGTATTGCTGGTTGTATCTTCATCTACCGTGAAGCTATCGTCATTCGCAGCGGGTACACGGTTGAGCAAGGTTACCGTCACGTCGTTAGCATTTAATGACTGAGGCTGAGCTGCCCCATCAACGTAGCTAAGCGCAGAAGAAATGGTTAAATCCTGGGTAGCCGCACTAGGCACTAGCGCGCTGGTGTCTAGTTCAACGCTAAACACATAGGTTTCAGTGTCACCATCATTATCGCTATTTACAATACTGCCTAAATCAAGCGTTAGCGTATTGTTAGACACACTAATATTGCCGTTCACATTAACTGCTGTGCCGCTAGCAGTGCTGTTAATACTTGCTGGGTTGACGCCTGAAGAAAGGCCAGTATTAAAGGTACGAGCAAGTTCCCCCGCCCCTGCGAGCAATGAAACATTAGCAGGTAACGTAACGCTTAAGCTTAAATCGTCTGTTGTCCCCTTAGGTACAGTAACAGTTTGTGTAAGGGTTAGTGTTTCGCCCTGCACAAAATTGTTACCAGATGTGCCACCATCACTGGTATCGGTAAGGGCAAAGGTTGGCGCAGATACGGTTTGCGCTTGTGATGTAACCGGAATAAGCAGCGCATTCTCACCATCAGTAGCGTTACTGTCGTTGTCACTTAACTGGTTGGCACCTAGATTATCACCACTAAAAAGAGCTTGCGTTGAGAATACGGTGTTGTCAGCCGCATTTGCATCTAGCGTTAGCACCACAGACGCGGTTACCGTTTCACTTGGCGCAATTCCGCCCACGTTTACGTCAAACGGCGTTTCGCTTACTACAACGCCTTGGCTGGTAACAGCTGTATTAGCTACTACGCTCAAGCCCGCATTGACCGGCTGAGTAAACGACACGTTTTCTGCAGTCGCTGAACCTTGATTGGTTGCCACGGTGTAAACGCGTACGCTGTCACCAGGGTCAACAACCCCATCACCGTCTACATCGTCAACAAGTTCAAAGTACTGAATAATTTCTAGTTCAGGCGTGCCTGCGCCCGTTGATGCACTGAAGGTAAGTGGCTGGAAGCCATCACTATCTGCACGGTTATTGTCGGCATAGACAGTATCAGTTTCATCGCTGGTAGCTTCACCTTGGAGCGAGAAGCTCTCGTTTGCGGCATTGCCGTTGAAATCAACCAGCGGTGAGTCGATGGTAACTTCAAGAGAAACCGTTTCGCTGGCGCCAGCTGCTAGCGTGATAAAATCTGCGCTCAATGAGCTACCAATTACACTAACCGTATGCCCACCGCTTACCGTCGCCGAATTAGCAACGTAAGTAAGACCTGTGGGAATAGCGTCGCTTAGGGCAATGTTTGATAGCGCTTGGCTACCTGTATTTTCAAGTAAATACGTAATGGTTAGCGTATCGTTAGGGCTAATGACATCATTGGTGTCAGCATCGGTTGATAAACTTACTAGCTGAGTAATATCTAAATCTGCTGTGTTTGCAGGTGTGCCCACTCTGAAAGTGTTTGCCTGGTCGCCGTTTACATCGTTACCATCAGCATCAGTTGGCTCTGCTACTGTGTCAGATGAATCTACGCTACCTTGTAGCGAGACTAACGTGTTGTTAGCCACATTGGCATCAACAAGCAACTCGAATGTAATGGTTTCAGATTCACCAAAAGCCATATCGCCAACATTTACCGTAATGCCAGCACTATCATCAAGGGTGCCTTTCGTGGTTGTCGCGGACCCTGCTACATAGTTTGTATTCGCAGGAATCCCATGAGTAAATACAACGTCAGTGGCTGTGGCACTATCGCTTTCATTAGTTAGCGTTGAAGTGACTAATACGGTATCACCAGCATCAATGAAACCATTACCATTGACATCATCAGATAGCACAACTGATTGGGTTGCACCGATGAATGCGGCGATATCACCTGTTACGTTAATTGAATCGGCAAAGCTGTAGTCTCGCTCGTCAGCAGTGTCGCCGCTCATTGAGCTATATGCACCATTGGTCAACCCAATAGATAGCGCGTTACCCACATCAGCATCACTATCGACGGTGAACTGAAGGGTTACTTGTTTGCTGCCATCTACCAACGTAATACCGCCCATATCTACAACAAGTAGCGTAGGCGACGTGTCATCAATCGTACCTTGCCCCATGAAGCTATTTGCCACATAAGTTAGACCGCTAGGAACTGAAACGTTAAACGTGGTCTCAAACGCGTCGGCAAAACTAGAGTTGTGGCCTACGTTAATAGTTAGGGTAAAGGTATCCTCCAACGATACCGAGGTTTTATCGAGCGTCATTGTTGAGTCTAAATTTGGCTCAACGATATCGATCTCGAGAGTAGATGGACCTGCGCTTTCGCCGCCACCTGATGCATTCACACTATTAGTAAGTGTTGTACCCTGCGCGTTGCCTACTTCGTTTTCTACAACACCGGTAAACGTAACCGTTATGTAATCATTTGCGCTATTGCCATCTGCGGTGTTGCTCACAGTTCCAAAGTCAACCGTGACATCATTGCCAGACACCGAAGCGGTTGCAGCGCCGTCATAGCTAATTTGCGCTGGGCTGTTAATACTAATACTGTCAAAGCGAATGTCCGCTGGCAGCGTATTTACAATAGAAACACCGTCAATTGTGCCTTCCACTAAATCGATACGCGCATCAATAGAAACCGACTCACCCACTGCGAAATCATTATCGCTATGTGTAGCATTAAGTGCAGATTGAATAGCCAGTGTGTTATCTACCGTTACATTACTGCTAGCTGTTTCACGGTAGTTATTTAACGTAGCGTTATTGTCGTCATCTCCACCATCGGCGCTGCTACGTCCGCTGCCGTCTAGCTGACTGTTATAGGTTGCTTCAACTGCATTAGTTAGCGTTTCACCAGCGCTTGCTTCGTTGGCCATTACAACGCTGTATTCGACGGTAACGCTTGCAAGTGCTGGTAGGTCGAATGCTGCAACCGACAGCGTATCGCCAGTGTTGGTCGTAGTAGTCTCACTAACATCACTTGCGGTCAGTGCTGTGTTCGTGCCTGTTAATACAGCTTCATCACTTGGGTTGGTCAGGGTTATTGCAGAGAAGGTAACACCAGAACCGCTGCCGTCTGGCCCTCCAAGTAATTCTGCAGGCATCACATCTTCAAAGGTAACGGCGTACGCGGTTGCTGTATTCCCCGTGTTGGTTACCACTGTGCGATACGTTACCGTATCACCGCTATCACTTGATGTCGCACCTGCAATGATGGTTTGCGTAATAGATAAATTCGGCTCGATAACATCCACGTCAACGTTCGCAGAAGGTGCTGGCGAGCTCACGTCTTGGTAGCTAAGTGAACCGGTACTAGTTAGCGTTATTCCACCTTGGTTACTTAAGATATTGGCAACTTCAACAGGTACTGCAATAGTGACTTGTTGAGACGTTGAAGCGCTGTTGGTGATGGTACCAAAATCCAACACGACCGGATCGGTCCCTTCACCAGGGGTGGTATTAGGTGTATTTGTGCTGGTGAAATCTGACACCGGTGTTGTAATGGTAATGGCGTCGCCGGTATACGTTAAGCCTGAAGGAAGATCTAACGTATAAACAAAGTTGTCTGTTGTACCCGTTGGTATAGAGAAACTTGCCGTTAAATCAACCACAGTTCCAATTGCAGCATCTGATGCAGTAGTCGTTAACGTAAGCGTGGGCGCATTGGCGGTAACTGATGCCATGGCCGAGTCCGCGATATCGTTGACGTTTTGGCCGGAGTCGTTGTTGGCACCGCTACCTGTACGTTCGCCGTTGTCTGAACCGGCAACACCTGGGGTAGCATCCCCTGTACCTGATACACCAGGCAAAGACGTTGCCGAGGTTGAAACGGTATTAGTTACGGTTTCTTCAAACGCGATATCAAAATTGACCTGAGCGGTATACACAACGGTAACGCTTTCACCCGCTGCTAGGTAATCAATGTCGCTAACTGCGCAGCTATCAGACTCAACCGTTAGCTCGTTACCACTGATGTTTGCACAGGCTGATACATCAATGCCTGCCCCTCGTGAATGTATTGCGCTAACCAGTGCCACACTGTTAAAACGCGCTGGCACGTTGTCGTTGATGTACCAGTCATGCGCACGCGATACGGCAGTTCCCGACGTATTTGTTAACGTAACGGTGAATGTTACTTCGCTGCCACCATCTACAGTTGATGGCGAAGCTGTTTTTGTAGCCGTTAGGTTTGGCTCTGCAATACGAATATTCTGCGTCGCACTGTTGCTCTGGTTAGCACTGCTTTCATTTAAATAGTTTACTTCACCTGTTACCGTTTTATTGTTTGTACGGTTATTGTTACTGGTGTTTAAGGTAAGCACATCAAGTGTAACGGTGATACTTTCATCACCTGCATCGTTGTCATTATTTGTTATGTCACCCAAGTCGAAGATAACAGACTGACCACTGACAACCGGGGTAATAGTTGTATCTGACGCAGTAATTGACACACCATTTGACGTCGTAAAGCCCGTATCAAATGTTCCGCGAATTAAGGCAGTGCCCGCTTGATAGGCCATTCCAGCAGGCAGAATAACTTCGATAATGTCCTGATTAGCAGTTTCTAGCGTCTGTCCCTCTGGTACGACAGTTGTAAACGCGTAGGTAAGCACTTCCCCTATAGCCGATTCACGAGTACCTGAATCACTCGTAAAAGTTTCTGAAGAAGCTATCAACGTAATATTGTCAGCTGAAATTGCTCTTGTGGCCGTGGTACCTGTGCTACTGGACTGAGAGTCACGCTCAACGGCTTGATCGCCTGTTTGGCTATCACCTGTAGCTTGCGCGGTAATATCAAAAGAGGAACCAGTCTGTGCACCTGCTTTTACTTCAGCAGTATAAGTGAACTGCACGCTATCACCAGCGGCAAGCTCCGTACCTGAATAGGTTACTCTGTCTGGTGAAGTTTGAAGTGCATACGTAAAACCAGTTGGGGTTGTTCCTGCGTTTACATTTGTGAAAATATCAGTATTAACATTGCTGACCACTTCAACATCATAAGCGGTAGCTGTACCTGTATTTTCAACATCTATAGTTACGGTTACCGTATCGCCTGCTTCTACGCCAGAGCTTGGCGCCACGCTTGTTGTTGCGCTTAATACATGCTCTGAAAACTGATTAGTTGACGTAGCTGACGCATTGTTGGTGGTATTGTTGGTTCCCGCATTTACCTGTAACTGCTTGCTTTGCGTTGACGTTGTAGCGGCATTTTGTGTGACGTCTTGCACCAAGGCTTCAAGCGTAATTGAAAATGTATTATCGCTTGGATCGTTATCATTATTAGTGGTTGTACTGCCGTTAAACACAGCTCTAACCGTTTGCCCACTAGCGACAGTGCCAGACGATGTCACGGTTGGGCTGGCACTTACGGTTCCGTCAAAACCTGTTGAATTTACCGTTAACGTATTGCTGTATTCAAAGCCAGCAGGGAGCGTCATATCTACCGTTAAGTCATTCGTTGTGCCCTCTGGCAAAGTCACGTCTACCCGATACTGTACGGTATCACCTACCACAACATTCCCCGTGGGGCTTACTATTGTTGAAGCAATAGCAATATCTGAAACGGTGACAAATGCGTCATCTGACTGCGGATCAAAGGTCGCAGCCTGCCCCTGTGCAGAAGCCCAATCAATCGTCGCTTCAGACGTGATGACATCGTTAGGCTCTGCAGTTTGTGCAATATCTTGAGTGAAAGTAAGCACGTAAACTTCACCTGCGGCGAGGTTCTGTATGCTGTAAGTACCATCTGCTAGTGAGCCGCTGCCCAAGGCTACACCATTCCCATCGACTGTTGCAGATACAAGGCTCTGCGAAGCCACGCCAGAAACGATAGGAACACTGGCGGTGGTGTCAAATGATGTAGCACCACCTTCGTTAGTTACTGTTAAGGTGTACTGAATCGTATCTCCGGCATCTACATTTCCTGCAGAAGTAGCAAGTGAAACGGTCAATTCTGGAGCACGAACAAGAATTTTAGCTGACTTAAGATCGGCAGTGATTGCATCAGGCGTATTGGTCGAAGTACCTTGGAATAAGTTCGCCAATTCCAACCCATCAGCATAGGGCTTATCGGTTACCTCAACGGTAAAATCAACTTCTAGTACTTCAGCTTGGGTTGTTGAGATACTGCCCCAGTCTAACGTTACGCTGTTTTCAGCAGATGATACCGTGATTGTAGGTGTGAGGGTTGTTACCGTATTTTCAGCGGTATAAGAAAAGCTGGTGTTGCTCGCAATATTTGAATTTGTATCGACAGTCGTTTCTGGGATTAAGAAAACGGGCAAAGGAAGAAAATCTACAAATACAATGTCGTTAGTATCGCCAGAAGGAATATCCATGCGCAAACGATAGGTAACGCTTTCACCCGGTGCGTACTGTAATAGTTGTGTGGTTGTATCGCCGTTACCGTCAACAAGAAATTTAGAGGTACGAATACCTTCAATCGAGACCGAAGCACTTGAGCCTTCCAAGCAGCTCGACGCACCACTTGCTACGTTATATTGTGCACTTTGAGAAAACGACAGTGAATCGTTAGCAACGACAGGGGCATTACTCTCAACCCCTGTGTAACCACCAACGTAATTTTGCTGAATATCTACGGTGTAAGACACCGTTAAAACGCTTCCCCCCGGAAGCGTGCCGGTTGCGTTAGTAACGTTGTAAGTGATGGCCTCATTTTGACTGGCGTCAGTACTTGAAGCAGGCCTCGTTATATTAAACGTATTTCCACCATAGCTAATCGTGATATCCGATGAAAAATCAACGCCATCGGCTATGGTGTCGTTAAGAATTAAAGAGTCTACCGATACGTAATCAGAAATTTGAATTGAGTTAGTAACGGTAAGTGTGTTGCCAGGACTTGATTCCCCTGTATTTACACCTTGCTGTATTGCAACATGCTTTGCCGTAACCGTGTCATTGCTAGAAACCTGGGTAAGCCCATTGCCGTTAAAACTCGCATTAAAGTCAAGCGGATGCACAATACTTGAAGCACTGCACTGCTGCGCATTCAGGACATTAATAAAATGCATGGGGTAGCTCACGCGCACATCATTTGCACTGCTTGTTCCCGTAGCAGAAGCACACGAAACATCTAAAATGCCACCAGTACTGGATGTAGAAGGTTCACTATCTATAGCGCACCCAGTTCCACCAGTTATCGTAGCTTGAGCGCTATACTGAACACCATTGTCTAAAACATCTGTGAACTGTAAGTTGTCTATCGTTGGACCATTTGCAACATCTACCGTATGTGTAACGGTTGCTGAAAAACTTGGGCCCGCAGCAAGCTCGTTTTCCGCAGCAGAGCTTTGCGTAGTTACTTGGTAAAGGGCCGCCTCAACTGACGCACTTTGCGATGTTCCCACTATTGGGCCGTTATCACCTGTTGCTGTGTCACCAAATTCATAAACAGGCGTTACCTCGATAGCAAACGCTTCCGCTGGCGTTGCATTACTGTCGATAGTGAAACAAACATTGGTAGTTAGGTCAGGGCCATTGGTTACAACCGAGCCCACTGGGATATCTACCGTTGAAAAACTGAACCCTTCGGTGCCAGCAACGGTTTGCGCAATGATAGGATCTTCGAGCTCATTGTTGTTCGCAACGGTGTCAAACGTGCCTACATTAACCGTAGCGCTGTTACTTCCTATAAACGTCGCACCGTTAAATGTTAAGTCAGCATCATGAATAACGCGAAGATAAGGGCCATACCCTGTTGTACCTGAGTTTGTTAACGGTATGTCGTAACAAAATGACTCCCCTATAAACGCGCTTTGCGGCGGTGAGTTTGTGATGACAGGGGTTGCTGCTTGCGCGCTTTGCAATGCGCCTAAGAGCAATGAAGTACCGATGATGGCTTTGGACAATGTGCGGATCATGTCTTTCCTTTCATTCGTGTTTTTCGTTTTAAAACAGTTGGCTATCGGGTTCAGTTGTAATCACTTCATACTTGTTTTCATCGAACTCAACGTAAAAAACCATTGAATACATTCAAATGATGGAACCTGAAAACTAGTACAAGATTTAACTTCTCGCCAGATAGAAAGCAGTAACTTTTAATAAATAAAAACTAATATTTCTCTGTTTTATATAGAGTTACTGAGCAAAGCGGAACATAACGCGTTGGAAAACGTAAAGACAGTAGACATAAGGATAAGACAACAAGGATAGGGGTTAACCCCTATTGCAATTTCTAAACCCCAAAATTTAGTTGGCAGTATGGATCATTAGGTTTAATATCGAGCGATTTATTTAAACCCCACACCATCATATTGGTATAAAAATTAATACCCAAGTATTGAATTAAATTACAAATTTGAGCATTATTATTAACCAAGGCGTCAAAAGTTCATGCTTTGAGTAAACTTAGTTCCTATTAAAGGCCGTGCTCTCGCATCACTAACAAAACATAAAGCATTTGAATTTGCCCTGTGTTCTCTATGTCGTCAGTGTCAAACTGGATACCCACAGACAGTTTATCGCGACCTCGAATATTTTTGATGTTCCCTCGAATTACTATCGCTTCGGGGTTTTCTTCGTCGGGCGGAAACTCTATTTTGACAGGTTCATGAATTAAGCTATTTAAGGCATCTTTATCTGCGTCAGCTATTTCTTGTTCGGTAGGATGATATTCACAATGAACACCAGATTTTTACAAATCAGTAACCATTGCAAGGTGCCCTGTTTGAAATGATTCCATCTCTAGCTTAACCATCAGCTCAACTTTAAGCCGCGGCTCACGGCGTAAGCGTTTTTGGTTGATGTCTTTTGGAAATGAAACAACCAAGATAGGAACTTGAACAGTGGTGAGCATCAGCAGCTCACTTTGAAAGTTTATTGACGTGAGTGTTGCGTCACTAACTATGCTCTTTAACTCAAGCGTAAGGCCCGGACGCAACATTTTTAGCTCATGCAGACTTTTTTTGTTTCGCGTTAAGTCAAACAACATAAACTCAGACGACACGCAGCCAATGTAGCCGACTTTAAACGACACGCGCTCGTGCAAGGCATTCAAATAACTTATTTCAACAGGTGTGCCAGCTTTAAGCTCGTAAATTATGCTCAAGCTTCCCCCTTAATCACTCTCATTATCCAATAATGTCCTTTAACGCGCTAACCACAACATACCGTTAACATAATAAAAATGAAAGAAAACAAATCTTCGTCGAACCTTATCACATACCACTCTTTTAGTTTCTCAGCGGTATTTCTTACTCAAATTCACTTAATTGTTTCTGCGCTAGCTTCGGTTATCGCAAATTAGGGTAAATAGCGCATCACCATTAAATTTTTCTTATTTTCATTCCCTTTCTATTGATCTTGATCAAACTAATAATTAAACTTTCAGTAATTTCTGAAACTTCTGGAAGGTAAAAATGAAAATGACGCCTTTAATTACATCTGCGGTTATGCACTTTGGCGAAATGGGAAGTCGTTGGGGTTTCAACAGAACAGTTGGGCAAATTCTTGCGCTTATTGTTTTAAACGAAGAGCCCATTTCGGCGCAGGAAATTGCGGATGCGCTCAACATATCCAGAGGCAATACCAGCATGGGTTTAAAAGAGCTTCAGTCATGGCGCTTAGTTAAACAGCATCTTGTTCCTGGTGAGAGAAAAGAGTTCTTTATTCCGGCTGGCGATATTTGGACACTGGCCAATAGAGTATTCGAAGAGCGAAGAAAGCGCGAGATAGACCCAACAATGAGTCTACTGCGTGATTTGTTGCTTGACGCACCTGCCAATGAAAAAGAGGCGAATGCACAACATAAACTGAACGAAATTCACGATTTACTCGAATCAATTACGGCATGGTCTGAAGAGCTTCAAAATCTTGGACCTGAAAAGTTAAACACGTTGATGAAGTTGGGTTCTGGCGTGGGCCGTATGCTTGAGCTTAAGGACAAGCTACTTCCGGGGAAAAACAGCGTTAACTAAGGGGGCCTTCTGTGGATGCATTCTTGCTGTCTCGTTTACAATTTGCGTTAAATATTAGTTTTCATATTTTGTTTCCAACCATCACCATGGCGATGGGCTGGTTTCTATTTTACTTTAAGCTGCGCTCTAATATTTCAGGTCACCCTGTGTGGATGCGTATGTATCGCTTTTGGGTACGTGTCTTTGCCCTAAGCTTCGCCTTGGGTGTAGTAAGCGGCGTCACCATGTCATTTCAGTTTGGTACTAACTGGCCTGGATTTATGGAGAAAGTAGGTAATGTGGCGGGGCCACTACTCGGTTATGAGGTACTTACCGCCTTTTTCTTAGAAGCCACGTTTTTAGGCATCATGCTGTTTGGCATACGCCGTGTTCCGAACTGGCTGCATACGGCTTCAACCCTTATTGTTGCACTTGGCACCACTACTTCTGCGTTCTGGATATTAGCCTTAAATAGCTGGATGCAAACACCGCAGGGTTTTGAAGTGGTCGACGGTGTGGTGTATGCCACAAACTGGAAAGAAATTATCTTTAACCCGTCTTTCCCTTACCGCTTTGTACATATGATGTTAGCGTCTGGACTGACGGCCAGCTTCCTGATAGCTGGGCTTTCGGCCTACCGCATGCTTAAAGGCGACGACAAGCTTGCACCTAAGCTCGCGCTTAAAACCGCCACCTATACGGCGGCAGTGTTAATCCCGCTACAAATTTTTGCTGGTGACATGCATGGTTTAAATACGCTTGAGCATCAGCCTCAGAAAGTAGCGGCGATGGAAGGACTTTGGGAAACCACTGAAGGCGCACCTTTGTTGCTTTTTGCAATTCCTGACGAAGAAAGCAAAGAGAATCATTTTGAAATTCCCATTCCCTATGGTGCGAGTTTAATTCTTACTCACGAACTTAAAGGCGAGATTAAAGGGTTAAATGAGTTTGAAGGAGAGCATCCGCCCGTTGCTCCTGTTTTCTTCGGTTTTAGGGTTATGGTGGGAATGGGTATGTTAATGCTTGCTGTGTCATGGCTTGGCAGTCTTTATCTTATGCGCAAAAAAGACTTCCCAATTTGGCTTAAACGCACGTTAGCAGGCATGGCGTTTAGCGGCTGGATTGCTACGTTAGCAGGCTGGTACGTAACGGAAATAGGCCGTCAGCCCTATTTGGTAAGCGGTGTATTAAGAACCGCTGATGCCGTTACCCAGTTACCACCGGCGAATATTGCTCTGTCGTTCACGCTCTATCTTGTTATTTATACGGTGCTTCTAATCGCATACATGGGAACACTTATGTTGATGTGCAGAAGAGCCGTTGAAATTGAAGAGATAACGACGGAAGAGCGCGAAATTGCCAAGGCAAAAATGCAGCCTACTGACCCAGACCCAAGCACGGTTTAAGGAGAGCAAACATGTTTGAAAACGTATCAGCAGAAATGCTCGGAAATATTTATGTGGGTTTACTTGGTCTATCTGTATTGCTGTACGCCATTTTAGATGGCTACGACTTGGGTGTGGGTGTGCTTATTCCGCCAAGAACAGAAGCGTTTCGCGATGACATGATAGCCTCCATAGGGCCTTACTGGGATGCTAATGAGACGTGGCTTGTGCTCGCCATAGGTCTACTGCTTGTTGCCTTCCCTGAAGCCCATAGTGAGTTTTTACAAACCTTGTACTTGCCAGCCACCTTCATGTTATTAGGGCTTATTTTGCGCGGCGTAGCGTTCGATTTTCGCGCCAAGGTTGTGCAGGTGAAAAAGCGTAAATGGGACATGGTATTCAAATACGGGTCGCTGTTAACCACATTAGCTCAAGGGTATATGTTGGGTATATACGTGACGGGGCTTCGCACAGATATTTGGGCGCAAGGCTTTGCACTTCTCGCTGCATTTGGTGTTACGGCTGCTTATGCGTTTATTGGCTCGTGCTGGTTAATACTTAAAGGCGAAGGTGAGCTTCAACAAAAAGCGTATTACTGGGCCAGAAGAGGTTTAGGGGTACTGGCAGTAGGGATTGTCGCGGTAAGTATCGCAAACCTAACCTTACACGATGACGTACGAGACTTATGGTTGTCTGCTCCTTGGGGCTATGTGCTTTTCGCTATTCCAGTAGCGTGTTTTGCGCTTCTAGCACTATGTGGTGTGTTGCTTAAAAAACTGCCTGATGCACAAGGGAAAGGCGAATGGCTTCCGTTCTTTATTGCTCTTCTAGTATTTTTACTTTGTTTCACCGCATTTGGCATAAGCTACTATCCGTTTATCATCCCTGGACAGATGACGGTGATGGACGCGCTTAGTGATGCAAGCTCTCTGCGCTTCTTGCTTGTTGGCGTAGTTATTGTAGTACCTATTATTTTGGCTTATACGGCCATGGTATATAAGATATTCTCCGGTAAATCAGAGAAGCTTTCTTACTACTAGCTTTTGTTAATGGGATCGCAGCAGATCCCAATTACTTGAAACAATAGTGAACATCATTGAAATTCAATGGTGTTCACTTTCTATTCAGCGCTATACTAAACGCTGTACATTGCGAGTTTCTTGCGGTTCCCGACGCCTTTCCTGTGCTCGGGGCATTTGCGGCGACCAGTATCCCCAATCCACGAACTCGATCTGAAAACCTGCGATCAAAATATGATCCTTTCCCTCGAACAATGTATACCAATGACTAGAGGATGTTTAGCTTTAGCTAGTCTACCCTTAAGGTGTGATCAAAATTTAAACGTTACTTACCGTTAAATATTTTGTTGACATCAAACTGTAATATTACTATATTTTATTTGGGGCAATTTTTAATAGAAGGAGCCAATACCATGGAAAATGTATTCCATTCGTTCTCACGGTTCTTCAAGCGCGCGCACCCCTACACAGTCGCTCACTATATCGGCCGTAAAAATGCGCAGCGTATCTTAGGATGTAAAATCAAAAAGAAATCCAAGATATTTGCCGACCAGCACGTTGAAGACCAAAATCATTAATTTATATGGGGCCCGTCAAACCGGCCCCATTTTTTTAGCTCAATTTAAATCTATTAACGTTTTCCTGAAGGTTCTCAGCCAGGCTGAATAAGCTTTTCGCTTCACTATTCACATTGGTATTCGCGGCTTTTACTTGATCGCCCAGCATTTGAAAATCTAGTGCCCCTTCGCGTGCAACTTGCACCTGATCTTTAGCGTGTTGTACAAGAGCCGAAGCCTCATTGCTCACCTCAACTAACGATAAAACACTTTTGCGTCCGTCTTCCAACGTAATCACCAGCTCATTGGCAAGCCCCAATGCGTTGTGTGCCTTGTCTTTATTCGAAGTCATAGTTTGTACAGAATCACGAATTGACTGCACTATTTTTTCTAACATGGCATTAATTTCAACTGTCGATTGATGAGTTCTTGATGCTAGCGTACGCACTTCATCCGCCACCACCGCAAAACCTCTACCCGACTCTCCTGCTCTTGCCGCTTCTATTGCAGCATTAAGTGCCAATAGGTTAGTTTGATCAGCAATCTCAGCAATGGTTTTCACCACACTCGATACGTTTTTTCCATCACTTTGCAACTTATCTAACGTAGAAGCAGTTTTATCAATATTTAGGGTTAAATCAGAGATGGCGCGCGCTGTGGTTTCCACATCCACCTTACCTTGCGCTATCTGGTGGGCACTACCTTTCGCTTGTTCCGCAGCTTTTATAGATAGAGTAAGGCTTTGTTCCATTTCATCAGACAGATTGTCCATGACTGACACTAGCTGCTTGATGTCTCCTTGAAAGCTTAGAATAGCGGTTGAAGAGTGTGATGTTGCACTGTTAAGTGTTTGTGATGAGTGGTTCAGGTCATTCACTGCATGTTGAAGGTCAGTCATTCCCTTGTGAAATACGGCTAGTAGACCTTGAACGCTATGCGTTATCGCGTGGAGTTCTTGTAAATTTTGAGTAGGTAGACGTGACTGTAAATTGCGTGTTTTTGCAATATCGTCAAGCCTCTTAGCCATCTCTTCGATAGGACTTGCGATATTCCGCTTAGCAAGTATGTAGCCCATTATGGATACAGCCAGTAGCAATATGATTAGGCTGTAGATAGTGAACTGGCTCACACTGAGTTCAGCAGAAATAGCCATGGTTCGAGAGTTCGCAGCACGCTCAACACCCGAGCGTACCCCAGTTAAAAGTGCATTTAGTTCAGATGCTGCTTGGGTAATAACTTGAAGATTTTCCCGTGCAATATCCCAATCTATAGATGTTGCTGACATCGTTTGCTGTAAAGACGCAGCTGACGCAACCAGTACATCAAATTTTTCTTGAGCGGCATCGCTTCCCATATAGCTGAATCGGGAAAATTTGGCGTTGGTCTCGTCGACGAGCAGGTCTTTCTGTCCGTTATATTCGCGACTATTTATTGTGGTTCCGTATAAGGAATACGCGATAAGCACCAGCTCTTTACTTTGAGTTTGTATATCATCGATAGCGCTTAACGAGGGTAATGTTTCAGCCACGTAGGCTTCTACTAAGTTTTCGACATTGGCGTTGTTCTTTGTCAATACAATTGCCGCGATGAGCGACACAATTACAACGAGAAGATAACCGAGCAAGATTCTTTGCTTGATGGTTTTAAACATATAAGCCCCATATTATTTAGGGGCACGTCTATACTTGTCGCACGTCTCTGCACCCTTTTCTATTCGTGGTAGGACAAAATTTACTTCTCCTACAATTGAACAAAAATAGACCGCTACGGTTGCTTTTTTCTTTCAGATTTTTAATCGGGAAGTTATCGAATTTATGTTGTACCAATCCGCTTAGAAAATTGCCCACTCAGAAGGCGCTGGCAAGTTTCCTAGCAAAGCGTGGGAATGCAGGAATGGCTGTTCCCTTTCAAATTCCCAGAATGAAGCTAGGAAGCTTGCCAGACCTTCCCGAAGGGCGAGTTTAAAATGTTCGTACTCTTTGTTGTGTCACCTTGATGTAGAACCACTATACCTGCGGTAACACGCCCGCGATTACGAACATTTTAACTCTCGCTGAGTGGGTAATGATCTATGCGGACTGGTATTACTTAGTGTCTTCAACTGCAAGTTGCCTCATCTATCACCGAAAGTATTGAGAAACCAACGCTAATTATGAGGGAGTTAAATATGGTTAAGCGGTACCGAGGTTGTGTACTTAATCTGCTCCATTGCAAAGCTTGAAGTGACGTCGGAAAACTCTATACCGTTAACCAATCGCTTATAAAAATGATCAAAGCAATCCATATCGGTAACGAGGACTTTTAGCAGGTAATCGTATTCGCCAGACATACGATAGCATTCAACAACTTCATCAAACGACGCGGCGTGCTTGGCGAAACTTGCCAGCCACTTTCCATCATGTCTGCCCGCTTTTACTTGCACGAAAACGGTCATGGCCAGCCCCAGGTGTTTTGCTTGCAACAGCGCTACTCGCCTAGAGATTATGCCCTTCTCTTCTAGCTTTTGAATACGCCGCCAGCAGGGCGTTACCGTAAGCCCAACTTGCTCAGCGATTTCTGCGACAGGCGTGTCAGCGTTATTCTGTAGCATGGCCAAAATGGCTTTATCTATTGTGTCTATACCGCTTGTTTTTTCGCTACGCATAGTGAGATGTTGCCCTTTATTTCCATGTTCTCAGTTTTTCAGCGAATTACGTCAGGCGCTTTACTTTTATGGAGGCTATTTAAAGCCACCAAGGCTGAGTAAAGTCGACATTTTCTGGTGCAATTTCGTACTGAAAGGGAGGCGTGAATACATCCCAAAATGCATCCCGCAAGTCCTCGTCTATTATGCTAAGTTTACCTGCATCGCGATAGCGAGATAGCAGTGTATTGTAAGCGTCAATCGGCATTTGCGGGTTAGACTGGCGAAAGATAACACGCCCTCCAAACTCTTCATACATCGCTTTTTCTGTTTGAAACTGTATAACCTGCTTGGCCGCTATCTCTTTAATGGGTTTCGCGGCCGTTTCACTTGAAACCTGACCTTCAAACTTCTCGATAAACTTGCTTACCAGTGTTTGATTAACCGTTATGCCTTTTTGTTTTGCATAGTCCTCTAAAACAAGCTCATAGATTCTGTTAGACGCATTTACACGGACCACATAATCAAGCATACCTGCGTAATTGTCTTTCGCTTGCAGCTTCAAGTTTTTACGTTCTTCTTCACTAGGCACGACGTCTGCCATACGGATTTCGGTATTAAGCACCATTCCTAAAACACCCTGATCATCGACTTGTCCATTTGCCTGAGCAGCATAAGCAAGGTTTGAAATTAGAATAAGTAGCGCGGTGGCCAATGAAGATCGAATAGTTGATGTTATGCGCATTAAGCACTCCCTGTAGACGTATTTATCGCCGCGATTACGAACACTTTGAGTCTCGCTGAGTGGGTAATTAACTGTGCGGACTGGTATTACCCAAATGGGCGTTGTAATGAGTAAAGCATTAAACGCTATGACTACGCAATACCGTGGCGTACTGATATTAGGAATATGCTGCGAGCTTCAAATTTATTGGGGTGAACGAGTGCTTATGTGGTGTAGCCGAGAGAGGATGGCGATAGCGACGCAGTAGACTAGCTATTGATGAAAAGCGTTATACGTTAAAAATGATATATACCAAAGCGATATGGACTAAAAGCTTTATGCACTAAAAGCTTTGGCGCGCGTTTAGCGTGAGTGCGGAAATACAGACATTAGAAAGAAAAACGGCGGTCAAATGACCGCCGTTTTTGAATTCTTAGATAGCTTGCACGTTAGCAGCTTGAAGACCTTTTTGACCTTCTTCAACTTCAAATTCTACTCGCTGACCTTCTGGAAGCGTTTTGTAACCGTCAGAGATGATCGCACGGAAATGAACGAAAACGTCCTTACCGCCGTTATCTTGAGTTAGAAAACCGTAACCTTTATCAGCGTTGAACCACTTAACTGTGCCTGTAACTTTAGACATGTCGTATAGACCTCAAATATCGTATTAAATTGCGCATAAGCGCGTGTAACAAAGTTCTTTAGAGTCTTTAAATTGGCGGAGTATTGGGTCTTACTTACGAATGGACAAACAACTTACAACAAATTACCGGGTAACTCGAGTGGTTTTACATATAGCAAATAATACAAAATCGCGTCTATTTAAAGACTTTGGCTTAGAGCCGTATCCACTATAACACTCTTCGGGACGATTACTATACAAATTAATTAATTAACTACGGAATTCATAAATATTTCACCGCAGCGTAACAAAAATCACAGCCCTTTTCGCCACGCTAAATACCAACAAATTGCGCCAATTACACCCGTACTTGCTGGGAAATACCAGGATAAATCATACATTGGCAATATAGCTGACATCAGTACAAAGGTTGCCCCTACTAGGCTCAAGTGAGTGGTCTGAGTTGTTTTCTTTTGCTCTTGGAGCAGTGCCAAATGGGCCCTTTGTTGTTGCAATGGCAAGCGCTTCATTTGCTGTAAACTGTCGTACAGCAGGTCTGGCATTTCAGGTAGTTTTTCAGACCAGAAAGGTAAGTTGTCTTTCACCTTCCCCATCATGGCGGTAAAGCCAATCTGCTCTTTCATCCAGTTTTCAAGAAACGGCTTAGCGGTTTTCCAAAGGTCGAGCTGAGGATACAACTGACGGCCTAAGCCTTCGATATACAGCAATGTTTTTTGCAGTAGCACAAGCTGTGGCTGCACGACCATATTGAAACGTCGTGCCGTATTAAATAGCTGCAGCAGCACGTTACCAAAGGAAATTTCAGCAAGTGGCTTTTGGAATATAGGTTCGCATACCGTGCGGATGGCCATCTCGAATTCATCGATATTGGTATCTTGCGGTACCCAACCTGAGTCGGCGTGAAGCTGCGCGACTTTGCGATAGTCGCGGTTGAAGAAGGCAATAAAGTTCTCGGCCAGATAGCGCTTATCTTCACGATTGAGCGTACCCACAATGCCAAAATCGATGGCGATATATTTGGGGTTTTCAGGGTGTTCGGTAGATACAAATATATTGCCCGGGTGCATGTCTGCATGGAAAAAACTGTCGCGAAATACCTGAGTGAAGAATACTTCCACACCGCGCTCGGCCAATTTTTTCATATTGGTATTTTGGGTAAGTAATGCGTCTATATTTGAGATTGGCAGACCGTAAATACGCTCCATAACCAACACATTACTGCGGCAATAGTCACTGTAAATTTTAGGTACATAAAGCGCGTCTGAACCTTCAAAATTACGCCCTAACTGAATACCGTTTGCAGATTCACGCAGTAAATCCAGCTCATCAACAATGGTCTTGCGGTATTCCACAACCACTTCGACAGGACGCAGTCGTTTGCCATCAGGAAGCCAGCGTTGAAGCACGTTAGCCAAGCTAAACAATAGCTCCATGTCCGCCACGATGGTATCGCGAATATCTGGGCGCAACACCTTTACCACAACGTCTTCATTGTTATGCTTTAACTTTGCTGCGTGAACTTGGGCGATAGAGGCCGACGCCAGCGGCGCCTTTTCAAATTCACTGAATAATTCGCTTAAATCAGAAAGCCCCAACGCTTGCTTGATAATGTCTTGTGCGGCGTCAGATGAAAACGGCGGAACTTTGTCTTGTAAACGGGCAAGTTCGTTAGCAATGGCAGGGGGAAGCAAGTCTCGGCGGGTAGAGAGCATCTGGCCGAATTTAATAAAAACAGGCCCAAGGTTTTGTAGTGCAAGGGTAATACGCTCGCCGGCTGACTTGCCCTTGTGCTTGTTTCGCACCCAAAAAATGGTATGACGCATAGCCCGCGCGTACCAGGGTAACCACTTTGCTGGAATAAGTTCGTCTAAGCCGTGTTCCAACAATACCTTGTTAATTCGGTATAACCTAACAATACGCATTTATGAGCCTGTTTCTCTCAATCTTACTTAAATTTTTCTTCTAGGCGGCGCAGTCTCGCATCGGCACTTTCTGCTCGATCGCGAAGCGCATTAACTTCGTCACTAAAGTGCATAACCGCCAGCTTGTGTGCAGCAAGCTGCTTTTCTTCTACTACGGCGTTGCCGAATACCTTCGCCATGGACGCTAGCGCTGACATCGACTTCTCATGCACGGTTTTCACCGTTTTCACGGTCTGATGGGCAATAACATCGTTGGTCTTTTGTGCCAGCAACTCTTCAATGTCGATATCGAGCTGCTGAAACAAGGCACTGACCTGCTGAGCAACATTGAGCTCTCCTTCCAAAAAGAGGGCCTTTTGCTGAATAAGACGAGTCAATTGACTGGTTTCTTTTAACTCTGGCAAGGTTTGTAGCGACGTTTTTATACAACAGTCTTTCGGTCCAAGGGACGCAACGGCGTCTTCAAACGAGCCTTGTTCGCTGAGTACGTCAATACGGTCAGAAAACGACAGCGTAATACCATAAGGAAGCGGCGAAATGAACGCGGTAAGCCTGGCGCCAGCAAGCGCTTTTAGCCTTGCTTCGCTGTCTTCGTCTAAAGACAGCAACTTGTTTAAAACCGATTCAGCCGTTGCGGTAACCAGCGCAGAAGTAGGCATTAAAACTTATAACCTCTATGTAGCGCTACAATACCGCCAGTCAGGTTTTGGTAATCACATTGCTCAAAGCCAGCCTGCTCGAACATCCCCTTCAAGGTTTCTTGATCTGGGTGCATACGTATGCTTTCCGCAAGGTATTGGTAGCTTTCTGCATCGTTCGCCACTAGCTGACCCATTTTTGGCAAAATGTGAAACGAGTACATATCGTAAAGTTTGCTGAGCTGCTCTGACGTAGGCTTAGAAAATTCTAATACCAGTAAACGGCCGCCTGGCTTTAACACGCGAAAAATAGAATTTAGCGCGTTTTGCTTTTCCGTTACGTTGCGAAGGCCGAATGCCATGGTCACCACATCAAAGTGGTTGTCGGGGAAAGGCAGTGCTTCCGCGTCAGCTTGCACATAGTCGATATTGCTTACCAAGCCGCGGTCGCGCAGCTTATCACGGCCGACTTTCAGCATAGACAAGTTGATATCTGCAAGGGTTACGCGTCCTGTCGGCCCTACCAAACGTGAAAACTTAGCGGTTAAATCGCCAGTACCACCGGCAATATCCAATACTTTATTGCCCGCGCGAACACCGCTGCAGTCTATTGTGAAACGCTTCCATAAACGATGCACTCCCATCGACATAAGGTCGTTCATTACGTCGTACTTTGCTGCAACAGAGTCAAAAACATTAGCAACTAAAGAGGCTTTTTGCCCTTTATCCACCTGTTTGAAACCAAAGTGAGTTGTATGCTCAGTAGCATTGTCGATTGCAGAGTCTGCTTGCGTAGCGGGAGTTTGATTGTCGCTCATGACAGTCCTGTAATTTGAATATTTTTATTAATGCCGAAGTGTATAGGATTGTGTGCTCAAGCAAAAGCTTTATGCCTGACTGTCTCCTGATGTAAATCAAGCCTTTGACCTTCACAAAAGCGGAGCCTGCAAGGCACAAGCTCGCTTGTTTAGAAGGCTAGAGCAGCTTGCTCTACGCTACCTGATTGTTTGTGCCCCAACTATAGGCAACAATGGCACTGATCTCTTGCAATGAACGGCCGCTTTCCTCATGCCATTGCGCAAATGCCGCATTGGCCGCCGACAGCGACTTTTTCGAGGTTAAGCCACCGTCGATAATTTCATTCTTTCGCAAGTAATCTTCCACGTCACGAGAGAATAAAAACGTGTCTATGCCGAGTGCACGAAGCATGTAGGGGCCGGTGTTGCCACCTAATCGCGCACCGCGTTTTTTCAAAAACGCCCAAAGCTCTGTGATATTGTCTTTTTCAAAGCCTGCTACGAACTTACCAAAGCTACCGTGCTCCAGGGCTACGTCTTTGATCATCATGGCATTGTCACGCACTGTCATCACTTTTTTATAGTTGCGAACAATGCGCTTATCTGACGCTTTTTGCTCTAGCATTTCATCGGGCATCAACAACACTTTATCAATGTCGAACCCGAAAAATACGGTTTCAAAGTCGGGCCACTTTTGCTCAATAACTCGCCACACGAAGCCCGACTGGAACACTTTTTTGGTCATCGCCGCTAAAAAACGGTCGTCAGGAATTGCTTCAATTTGCGCTTTAGAAAGTGGTGCTTGGAGCATGGCTTCAAGCACCCTTTCACCGCCTTTGCGCTCGCACGCTCGGCGGTAGATAGATTGAAAAGACTCTAACTTAGACTCTTTCATGTGTGCCTAGCCTTTAATACCGCTGTGACGAAGCAAAGCGTCAACTTGGGGCTCGCGCCCTCTAAAAGCAACAAACAAGTCCATAGGAGGCTTACTGCCGCCCATTTCTAAAATGTTTTCTAAGAACGCCTTGCCCGTATCGCGGTTAAAAATGCCATCCTCTTCAAACTTGCTGTACGCGTCGGCAGAAAGCACCTCGGCCCACTTATAGCTGTAATAGCCCGCTGCGTATCCACCAGCAAATATGTGACCAAAGCCGTTTTGGAAACGGTTAAACGATGGAGGAATGACCACGGCCACCTCTTCACGCACTTTATCCAATGTGCCCTGTACGTCTACCTCACTGCCCTTTTCGCTATGCAGTAAGAAGTCGAAAAGACTGAATTCAAGCTGGCGTACCATCTGCATCGCTGACTGGTAATCCCGTGCAGCAAGCATACGCTCCAATAAATCAGCAGGAAGCGGTTCGCCAGTTTCATAGTGACCAGAGATAAAGTTAAGCGCGTCCTCTTCCCAGCACCAGTTTTCTAAAAACTGACTTGGCAGTTCAACCGCATCCCATGGCACACCGTTAATACCAGATACACCGGCTACGCGCATTTTAGTAAGCATGTGATGGATCCCATGACCAAACTCATGAAACATGGTCACCACTTCATCGTGGGTAAATAGCGCTGGCTTATCCCCTACAGGTGCGTTGAAGTTACAGGTAAGGTACGCAACGGGTAGCTGCAATTCGCCATTCATTTTTTCACGACGTACGCGACATTCATCCATCCACGCGCCGCCACGCTTTTTAGCTCGTGCGTACAAGTCTAGGTAAAAGCTGCCGCGCATCACATCGGCATCGTCAGTAATGGTGAAGTAACGTACATCTTTATGCCACGTATCGATGCCAGGCTGCTCAATAATTTTTAAGCCATACAGGCGATGTACAACTTCGAATAAACCAGACAGCACTTTATCTTCGGGGAAATAAGGGCGAAGCATTTCATCAGAAATCGTGTACTTTTCCTGTTTCAGTTTCTCGCTGTAATACGGTAAATCCCATGCCGCTAGCTCGCTGACACCATGCTTGTCTTTCGCGTACGCTCGTACTTCTTCAAGCTCTTTCTCTGCCTGAGGCTTAGACTTAGCCGCCAAATCACGCAAGAAACCGATGACCTGATCGGTAGAATCCGCCATTTTAGTCGCCAGTGAACGCTCTGCATAACTTGAAAAACCTAACAATTCAGCCAGTTCAGTACGCAGCGTTAAGGTTTCTTTGATTATATCGGTGTTATCCCACTTACCCGCATTAGGGCCTTGATCAGACGCTTTTGTTGCATAGGCGCGATACATTTCTTCGCGAAGTTCGCGATTATCGGCGTAAAGCATGACTGGCAAATAAGACGGAATGTCTAACGTAAACAACCAGCCTTGTAAGTCTTTTTGGTGCGCAGCTTGCGCCGCTGCTTCAAGGGCTGACTCTGGCATACCGGCAAGTTCAGCTTCATCGGTAATGTGTTTAGTCCAGCCCATAGTGGCGTCCATCACATTATTGGAAAAGGTTGATGATAGCTCGCTAAGCTTTGCCTGAATCTCTGCAAAACGCTTCTTTTGCTCTGCGGGAAGCGCTACACCTGACAAGGTGAAATCGCGAACGGCGTTTTCAATCACTTTTTGTTGTTCTTCGCTTAGAGTCGCAAATTCGTCAGACGCTTTGAGGGAAGCATAAGCATTGTAAAGGCCTTCGTGCTGGCCTACCCAAGTTCCATACTCAGATAGTAATGGCAAACACGCATCGTGAGCTTCACGCAATTCATCGCTGCTCACCACGCTATTCATATGAGAAACCGGCGAGAACATTTTGCTTAAACGATCATCGACCTCTTCAAGGCGCAGCACTAGATTTTTGTAAGAGTAATCTTTCGACGCCACGACCTCATCTATTTCGCTTTTGCACGCCGCAATGGCTTTTTCAATTGCAGGCTTAATAGAGGCAGGTTCAATAGCAGAAAAAATTGGTAGACCATCTACCATTTCAATTGCAGGGGTTGTCATAATCTTTTTCACTCTTAACACTTTGATAGAATAATGATGGGGCTTCGCTGATTAAAAGCAAGCTATTGTTTTAGCCACTGTTGACCTATTTTGAACTTACTAGCCGTTAACGTGCATGGATCATGATTATTGCCTATATTTACGAATTCAATGAATGCCGCTGCACCGTTTTTCTTAATGCCCCTCATAAAAGCTGAACAACACAGCCACCTCTACTAAGCGCTGTCACAAATGTCACATTTCATCCTTTTGTCTACTTTGTCCCTTCGCTGTTCAGCGTCTATAATTTCGATTAATAAATCTACAAGGCATAGATATGAAAACGTTGACCTCAGGCGAAATAGCCTCGTATTGCGATGTAAATCTGCGCACCGTAATTCGATGGATTGAAAGCGGCAAGCTGAAAGGCTTCAAACTTCCTGGGCGTGGAAACAACAGAGTATTAGTAGAAGATTTTGTCGCCTTTCTTGAACGACACGACATGCCAATTCCCGATTCATTGAAAGGCATTGCCACGCCCTCAATATTAATTGTTGACGATGAAATGCCAGTTGCCAAGTCTATTCAGCGCGTGGCCAGACGGGCGGGTTATGAGTCGTATATCGCTACAGGCGGCTTCCAAGCGGGGATTATGCTGAGCCAATACGAGCCCAAAGTCATGACCCTCGATTTAAGTATGCCAGGCATGGACGGTTACAGCGTTATCGAATTCACGCGAGATCAAAGTAAATATAAAGATCTCAAAATTGTGGTCATATCGGCACTCGATGAAATTAGCCTGGAGCGCGCGCTTGAGATAGGGGCTGATGCCACCTTACAAAAGCCGTTCTCAAACCATGACTTAACAATGGTCCTTGAGCAGTTTATGTCGATGTAAATCGATTTAAAGGGAGTGACATTATGGCTTGGTTATCGCGATTCGCTCTTTTAAGTTTGCTTGTAGGTGTTTGCGCATTACCGACAAATGCTAAACCCCTTACTTTTGCTGTTGTACCTCAACAGTCTGCCAAGAAAATGGCTGAAACATGGCAACCCTTAATCGACTATGTGAGCAATTACACCGGTTTTGAGATTGATTTTAAAACCGCAAAAGACATTCCTACTTTTGAGGCGAATCTCGCCGACGGCAAATATGATATTGCCTATATGAACCCCTACCACTTTGTGGTTTTTAATGAATCTGCAGACTACCGCGCGCTTGCGCGCCAGCGCGATAAAGAAATTCGCGGCTTACTTGTTGTACGTAAAGACAGCCCCATACGCTCTCTTGATGACTTAAGCGGTACTGAAGTAGCCTTCCCAGCGCCTGCTGCGTTTGCTGCCACAATTATCACAAGCGCTCACTTACGGATGAAAAAAATTGCTTTTGTACCACGCTACGTCAATTCTCATGACTCTGTGTATCTCGCGGTACAACGGGGCTTTTTCAATGCTGGGGGTGGCATTGTCCGTACGCTTGACAGTTCACCTGACGACGTTAAACAAGATTTACGTGTCCTTTGGAAGAGCAAAGGCTATACGCCTCATGCTATCGCAACCCATCCAAATATGGCACTCGCTGACAGACAAGCTATTCTTAATGCATTACTTGCTCTGTCGAATGACACAAGTAAGTCTTGGATTTTAAAAGGTATTGGATTTAACGGCTTTATAGCGTCAAACGACAGTGATTGGGACGACGTAAGAGCATTGGGAATAGCGTCGCTATCGAGGCCGCATTTATGAGTAGACTCGTATGAAACTGTCGTTGCGTATAAAAACAATAACAGGCATCGCATCAATAGCAGCGCTTTTGCTGCTAGTGCTCATTGTGACGGTGTTTCAGCTACTTAATGACCTTGTCGACAGTAACATAAAGAAGTCAGCCGACACCACGGTTGCCCTTTTTGTTTCGACGACAAAAAATGCCTTTTTAAGCTACGACCTTGCAGCTCTAGATGCCGACGTCTCAGAAATTCTTACCAACCCCAATATTGCTTACGTCAAAGTTAAAGACAAATTAGGTAGAGTTTTCGTAGAAAAGGGTAACACCAACGCACTAAATCGGCCTTTTACTGCCGACACAAGTGTTTCAGACGCTGATGATGGTATTTACGACACCCGAGCCCCCATCATGGTAAACAGAACTTTGTACGGCTATGTAGAGATTGGGCTTAACATTGCTTCAGTAACTGAATCTGTATCAAGGGTGAGAAACTGGACAGTTACACTGGCTTTTCTAGAATTTATTTTGGTCGGATTGTGCTCTTACTTACTTGGTTCTTACCTGATGTCGCAACTTCATCAATTACACGAAGGCGCTAAACGTTTAGGTGATGCAGTGAAAAACAACAGCTATCAAGATGTTTTTGTTCCCGTGCGCGGCACTGATGAGTTAAGCGAACTGGCAGAGGCATTTAATCAACTGGTTGAGCGTTTAAAAGAAGAACATGCGCAGCGTCAATACGCGCAAGATGAGCTTAAAGAGCTTAACACGCTACTTGAAGAAAAGGTTCAGGATAGAACCGCATTGCTGCATCAGAAAAACTATCAACTCCAAGAGGCCAATAAAGATCTAAAAGAGACCCAGGTACAACTACTTCAAGCTGAGAAAATGGCGTCAGTTGGCCAGCTAGCAGCGGGGGTCGCCCATGAAATTAACAATCCTGTGGGTTTTGTCAGCAGCAACATATCCACCTTAAGCGAGTACGTTGCTACCTACCAAATGATATTCTCACAAATTAACGCGGTGCTTAATGAGCAAGACGAGGGTAAGCGTGCTTCTGCCTTATCAGAACTAGAAAAAATGTTAGCTAATCAGGATATGGCGTTTATCAATGAAGATATCACCGACCTTCTCAGCGATTCGAAAGACGGTTTAAGTCGGGTTGCTGAAATTGTAAAAGGGTTAAAGCTATTCTCTCGTGTAGACAGTGATCACATGCAGCAGCACAACATTAATGATTGTGTACGCACTACCCTTGCCATGGTGAACAACCAATTAAAGTATATTTGTACTGTTGAAACGCATTTAGGCAAAGTCCCTGACGTTGCTATGAATGTAGGCAAGGTTTCTCAAGTTGTTACCAACTTACTCATTAACGCGGGACAAGCGATAGAGAGCACGGGTAAGAACGGTAAGGTAACTATTACCACCTGTACTGCGGGCAAGTTTGTCGAGCTTCGTGTAGAAGACACTGGCTGCGGTATTCCATCAAGTCATTTAGACAAACTCTTCAATCCATTTTTTACAACTAAACCTGAAGGGCAAGGCACTGGCTTAGGTCTTTCAATTTCGTTTGGCATTGCTCAGGAGCATGGCGGCACGCTCTCAGCCACCAGTAAAGAGGGAGAAGGAAGCATATTTACGTTAGCGCTCCCCCTTGTTTCACACTCAGACAAAACATTAGAGAGCGAAGGATGAATCAACTAATAGTGTTATCAAGCAGCATTGCGTGTAATAGTTGTAACGTCGCTTATAAGGATAATAATTTATGACAGAGCCTACTACAGAACAAGCCACGACCTACACGGTTCTATTTGTCGACGACGAGCCGAATATCCTTCGCGCTATTAAGCGTGCGCTGTTCACGATGGACATCACCTTACTGCTTGCTGATAGTGGTGCCAAAGCATTAGATTTAATGAGTAAACACGATGTTCACGTAGTTATTTCTGACATGAAAATGCCACAGATGTCAGGTGCGGAATTACTCGAACAGATCGCTATCAATTATCCCGAGACATTTAGAGTTGTGCTCACTGGCTATGCCGACATTGAGTCAACAATTAAAGCTGTAAACCAAGGCAAGATACACCGTTACCTGCAAAAGCCATGGGACAACCAAGAGCTTATCGGTGTTGTAGAAGAAGGCTTAGAACGAGTTAAGTTAAAGGCGGAAAACCTTCGTCTACAAAAACTAACACGACTGCAAAATAAAAAGCTACGTGACGTAAATGCCTCACTAGAACAAGTGGTTCAAAAGCGCACGCGCCAAATAAAAGCGGCGCTAAATAAAATCGAAAAACACAACCTTGCAATGGAGCAGGTGCTGTTCAACGTGATAAGCATTAACCCTGACATTAATGGTAAGTTTGCCATTGAGGTTAGCGAGTTGGCATCAAAACTGGCGCGTATTGCTCGGTTAGAAAAAGAAGAAATCAAACAGGTGCGTTATGCGGGCCTTATCTGCGAGCTTGGGTTACTAGGGCTTGAAAGCGAAGATTTTAAGGCGCCATTTTCAAAGCTTAAATATCAACAGCAGCAAAACTATCTATCGCAAACCAAGCAGGCGGCGTTAATACTTGCTCCGGCTCACGAACTACATCAAGTTTCTGACATTATTGAATTTCAGTTCGAGCACTATAATGGCTCAGGCTTGTATAACAAAGTTGCAAAAGAAATTCCTGCTGGCGCGCGTATCTTGGCCATAGCCCGAGATTACTGGCGCTTAGTAACCGGCAGAATGAGCGGTATCGAAATGAGCCCTCGCGATGCCAAACTAGAAATGAAAAAGCACAGAAACACCCGCTATGACGGTGAATTTTTGGACCTGTTACTCGAAGCAGAAGATGTAACGACATCTAAACTGCTTTCTACATCATTGAAAGCCTCGCAGCTCAAAGCAGGCATGGTACTAGCCCAAAATTTGTATAACGATAGTCACATCCTTATCCTTCCCGAGGGACATGTGTTTAGTGATGCCACCATTCAAAAACTCGTACACTTTGAAGAAGAACGTGGAAAAGCGTTTAGTATTCAAATAGAACCAGAAGAGCTTTCTGCTACTATAAGTGAATAAGTTCTACAGGTTACGTGCTGAAGGCAGGATGAGCGATGCCTGAATATGCTTCGCTTTGTCTTAGCCTTTTAATTAGGCTGCACTGTCCCCATTGATAAACTAAATGAAATTCCCTAAAGCAAATCTCGGTCTTTTGATTACTCTTTATGACAAGACCGATAGAGAATGATTTGCTGTGCGAACCTTCCGAAGGCATTTATGCTTATCGTTTACGTTCGCCTAACCGACAAAGAAGGCTTTTTGAATGACACATTTTGATTATATATGTATTGGCGGTGGCAGCGGTGGTATCGCATCTGCAAACCGTGCAGCTAAACATGGAAAGAAGGCCGCCATCATTGAAGCGAAAGATATTGGCGGTACTTGCGTGAACGTAGGCTGCGTGCCTAAAAAAGCCATGTGGTACGGAGCACAGGTGGCTGAAGCCATACATCGCTATGCACCTGAATACGGGTTCGATTTGTCGGTAAATCACTTTAGCTGGGACAGCCTAATTGCCAGCCGCCAGGCTTATATTGAGCGTATTCATGCTTCTTACGACCGCGCTCTTACCGCAAATGACGTTACCTTAATTCGCGGTTTCGCGAAGTTTATCGATAACAATACGGTAGAAGTCAACGGCGAAAAGTACACTGCTGACCATATTACGATTGCTGTAGGCGGCCGCCCAATCATCCCAGATATTGAAGGTGCTGAGTACGGTATTGATTCTGATGGTTTCTTTGCCTTAAAAGAGCAGCCGAAGCGCGCTGTCGTGGTTGGCGCAGGCTACATTGGAGTTGAACTGGCCGGCGTTCTTCACGCCCTTGGCACAGAATCGCATTTGGTAGTTCGCAAACACGCTCCGCTTAGAAATTTCGACCCTATTATTCACGAAACCTTAGTGGATATGATCCACGCTGAAGGCTGCAAATTGCACGACCATGCTAGCGTAGAGAAAGTGGAAAAAGCTGACGATGGCGAGCTATCGGTACACTTAACCAATGGCGAAGTGTTAAAAGCTGACTGCTTGATTTGGGCGATTGGCCGTAAACCCTCTACCGACAAAATTGACATTGAAAATACCGACGTTGAACTGAACGACAACGGCACGGTTAAGGTAGATAAATATCAAAACACCACGGCAAAGAATGTCTACGCGGTTGGTGATATTACCGGTGAAGCAGAGCTTACTCCAGTGGCAGTTAAAGCAGGTCGCTTGCTAAGCGAACGCTTATTCAACGGCCAAAAAGACGCTCACATGGATTACTCGCTTATTCCAACCGTTGTGTTTAGTCATCCACCCATTGGCACTATTGGCCTAACTGAGCCAGAAGCTATTGAAGAATACGGTGAAGACAACGTTAAAGTGTACACCTCTAGTTTTGCGTCTATGTACACCGCGGTAACCCGCCACCGTCAGATGACCAAGATGAAACTTGTATGCGCGGGTGAAGACGAAAAAGTGGTAGGCCTTCACGGTATTGGGCACGGCATGGACGAAATTCTGCAAGGCTTCGCCGTTGCCATAAAAATGGGCGCGACCAAAGCTGATTTTGATGCGTGTGTAGCTATTCACCCCACCAGTGCAGAAGAGTTTGTAACGATGACCTAGAGAGACGCACTCAATTGAGCGCTTTCTCACAAAAGCCGGCATTAGCTTATTAGTTAATGCCGGCTTTTTTATGTGTTTAACTTACCTTTTCTAGCTCAACGGGCACGCCATTTAGCACCGCATTTCCCGATAGTTCGTCCACCTGTAAATCGTCAGTAAGAATATTGGTGTTTACCCCAGGGTGCTGACTTGCCACAGACAACTTTATGCCTTTTTTGTTGTGCCCCCATCCATGGGGAATAGATACCACGCCGGGCATAATTGCATCTGTGATTTCAGCCTCTATGGTTAGCCGGCCAACCCGCGATTTCACACTTACTTCATCGCCATCTGTAATGCCATATTTAGCCCCGTCATCTGGATGAAGCTGCAGCGTACACCGATTGTTGCCTTTCACCATACGGGGGCTGTTATGCAGCCACGAATTATTGGTTTTAATATGCCGGCGCCCTATCAAAACGACGGACTGATTTTGCGGCGTACCATGGTTCGCTTTCCCAAAGAAATGCGCGTTAACCCTGTCTAAGTCAGACATGAAATAATCAAAGTCTAAGTGAATTTTCTTATCTTCATGGAACAAGGCATGAGGCAAAGACGGTTGTAGTGGCCCCAAGTCGATACCGTGTGGGTGTGCTTTAAGCGTATCAATCGACAACCCGCCTTCCGGGATAGCGGTTGAAGTTTCGCTTAAGTTAGCATCAGCGCCCTCTTTTTTACTTGCTGCTCGACCATAAAGACCTGCTTGCAACAAATCATCGACCACACCTTTAGGCTGCTTGTCCCAAAGCGCAGCATAGTGTGCGGTGTTTTTTCCGTTTAGCGCATCGAGCCTTTCTGCTAACGAAAGGTATATTTGCCAGTCGCTAAGCTGGTATTCGTCAATGTCCACCACCGCTTCCGAATACTTAGCGAAATTTCGCACGGCAAAGTTGTGAAAAACAATGTCGTAGTGGTCGCGTTCTAGCGCGGTTACCGGAGGAAGGATCACATCTGCATGTCGGGAGGTTTCGGTAACGTAAAAATCCACCGCAACCATAAAATCGAGTTGAGGAAATGCTTTATCAAGCTGTTCTGCATTTGGCGTAGTGACCACGGGATTACCTGCACCAATTACCATGGCCTTAATTTGTCCTTCTCCCGGGGTTAAGATTTCCTCGGCTAAACACGCCACCGGATACTCACCAGCAAACGCCGGAAGCCCTCTTACGCGAGAGGTAAATCCGCCCATGCTGCCCTTGCCTGATACAGGTAATACGTCGGCGGCTGGCTGAGTAAACATCATGCCACCCCGCTTATCTAGGTTTCCGGTGAGCATATTAAACAGCATGATGAGATACTGAGTGAGCGTACCAAACGCTTGTACGCTAGCCCCCATCCTTCCATAACAAACTGCAGACTCAGCATTGCAGAAGTCCAAAACAAGCTGAGTGATTTGTGAAGCTGTAATACCGGTGAGCTCGCTCACCTTTTGTGGTGAATAATCGCGAACGTATTTTTCGACCGCTTTTATATCCTCGGCATAAGGTAAAATTTCATCCGCCTTGTATAACTGCTTTTCAAACAATACATGCAGCATAGCTAGCAGTAACAGCGCGTCACTGCCTGGACGAATAAAGTGATGTTCACAGCTGATATCGGCAGTTTCGCTGCGTTTAGGGTCGATAACGACGACCTTCCCTCCACGTTTTTGAATGCCCTTTAAACGCTTTTTCACGTTTGGCACGGTCATAATGCTGCCATTAGAGGCCAGCGGATTCCCGCCGATGATCATAAAGTGCTGCGTGTGATCAATGTCAGGAATGGGAATTTGGGAGATATGACCAAACAGTCGTCGACTAACAATATGATGGGGCAACTGGTCAACGGAGGTAGCGGAATAGCGGTTGTGCGACTTGAGGGCACGATAGAAATACGGTCCGAATAATATTGAGCCCATATTGTGCGCATTGGGATTTCCTAAATACACACCTACCGCATTATTGCCGTGTGCCTGCTGGATGTGGTGTAAATTGTTTGCGACCAAATCAAAGGCTTCATCCCACGAAATCTCTTCCCAGGTGCAGTCTTCCAATGCACTGTCTTCCGATGCACTCGCCTCGCCGTCAATTCGTACCCTTTTTACCGGGCGCTTCAAGCGGTCAGGATCGTCGTACAAGTCTTTTAACGCACTCGCTTTCGGGCAGATATGACCTTGGCTAAATGGGTTTTCTTTATCCCCTTTTATTGACAGTATTTGACGGCCTTTCGTCGCTACCTCAATACCACACATTGCTTCACAAAGCGTACAAGTAGAATAATGCAATTGTTGTTCAGCGTTGCTCACGGTAATTCCTACACAATTCATTGTTAATGAGTTGTTACGAAATTAGCGATTATTGCTGTAATAGACAAGCATCACTGAAAGTGATGGTAGAGAGAAGGCACCTCGCCACAATTAGACGAGGTGCTATTGGTTAGAAAGAGTAAGTCACACCAAGGGTTGCTGTGGTGCCTAATCCTTTAATATTGTAGCCACCGTAGGTGTATGACTGAGCGCGCGCAGGATAGTAGTCGCTGTTAAACAGGTTTTCGACACCCATAAACGCGTTCCAGTTTTCAGCGAACTGGTACTGTCCACTTAGGTTAACAATATTATAGCTCGATATAGGTCCTTGATCGCCCACATAGTCGCCGTCAGCATTTGGCGAGAAGCGTTTACGATCACCCACATACAGATAGCTAACTGTTAACGATAAAGTGTCTGATGGCTTCCAGTTTACGTTTGCCGTTGCTTTGGGTGGACTAATTTGGCGAGAGCCAAGGTACACATCAGCTTCGGTATTTTTCCCTTCAACGTAACTATATGTGGCTATCACATTGAGCGTTTCAGAGATTCGATAGTCTACTAAGCCTTCATAACCCCAAATTTCCTGTGGTGCGCGTACAGGCTCATACACACCTGTCACTTCGTTGAAACTATTGGTCGTACCAAGTTCAGATGTACTTCTGTAAGCCGCAACTTCAAGGCGTACCTGGTCGAAAAGAGAAGTGAAACCCACTTCGTAGTTATCGATGATAGAAGCTTCCGTTTGAATAAGACCAATATCATCTACCGTTGCAGCGCGCAGTAGGCGGCCAATGTCAGCGATATCTGAACCTTGCGAGTAATTGAAAAACGGGCTAAAGCTGTCGCTCCAGTTATACTTAATTGCAATGTTATAAGTGGTTGCGTCGTAATCTATAGTGTCCCCCTTAACTTGAAGAGGAACAGAGCATTGAGTTTCAGAGCGACACAGCTTCAGTGTTTCGTAGTCATCAACCGATAAATCGATACTTTCCCTTCTCACACCTGCCTTTACAATAACGTCGTCGTGAATTACCCACTTTGTTTGTAAAAAGCCAGCTAAGCTGTCCATTTCCATTTCAGGAACCCACACGCGCCCATCAACCAGCGGTTGTGAGGTAGTGTCTTTTAGCGCGTCGATACCATAGATAAACGTGGCTTCTACGCCATCGAAATCAATGGCAGTATTAAACGTCGCGCGAGCGCCGCGCTTTTCAGAGCGAATAATAGACTGGCCGCCGTCGTAGCCTTCATCCGGGTTCGCTAAGTTAGGCGAAAAGAAGAATACGTTCTCAATATCTTGCGAGTACACATCAAGCGTCATTTCACTGTTTGCAAAGATATTGCTGTCTGTGTATTTCAGGGTGATGTTCTCATTTCCGTCAGGCCCCTGAGGTTTCCCGCGTTTTTGCAACGCTTCAGGTACGTGAATAGCGTAGGTTTTCACGCCTTCGTTGATGTCTCCAGGAACATCTCCCAAATCAGTTTTTTGTTGAGAGCTAAAGTAGTTGTAGCTAAATTGAAGGCGTTTCTCTTGATCGAAATCGTAACCTAATTTGGTAAAGTAATTCTGTGTTTCAGCGTCTGACAGGCCGTACTGCAAACCTAAGATGTCGCCTTCTGCATCGCGCTGAACGCCGTTTTCCTCGTAACTGGCGGTAACAAGGTAATCGAAATTCTCCACCTTGCCGTTAATCGCAGCTGAAATACGCGCACCGGCTGACTCTTCAAGCTTCACTGCGCTAAAACGTGAAGACAAACTCACTTGGCCCTCATGCGTGTCTTGCGCTGTTGCTTGTTTGGTAATGTAGTTGATAATACCGCCTGACGCTCCATTGCCATAAACAGACGTAGCGCCCTTAATTACCTCAATTCTAGCAAGCGCGCTAGGGTCAATCGTTTTCACACCTAACGAGCCATTTCTAAGCGGCGTGGACTGAGGCACACCGTCAATCATCACAAGCGGAGCTCGTCCGCGCAAAGACTGGCCAGTATTGCTCGAACTACCTGTATCTGGAGCTAAGCCCGGCACCATCTGCGCTAACAAGCTCTGTAACTCGGGATTTACTTTCAGGTGATCTTCAATCTGCTTTCTTGAAATAACGGTGATTGACGCTGGTACTTCATCAATACTTTCAATAACACGGCTTCCAGAAACGATAATACGTTCCATATCCTTTTGGGCATCATTAGCAAAAGAAGGCGCACTAACGGCTAAGGCAATGAGCGTAAGCGATGGTCTAAACATGAAAACTCTTTTAAGAAAATAAGGTTACGAAAGGCGCGTTATACTAAAGGTGTAGAAGAACAATGTAAAGATAATGAAAATTATTCTCATTATCTAAAGTGGCGTTTACACCAAAAGTAAAACCCTGTTATCGTAAAAAACGCAGGGAGTAATGCGATTAATAACCAGATAAATTCAAGCAATGGGCCCGCGAAATCACCAATGTGAAACTTGTATTTGAAGTTCCAAACCTGCGTCGCTACGTTCGCTTTTGATGCATCGTAATAACCCGTTATTTCTCCATTTTGAGGGTTTGTCCAAACCCAGCTGTAGGCGTGGGACTCGCCGGGGTTTTGCATTCTGAAACCTATGTGTTCGCCTGAATTTTTTGGGAAGTAAATGCGAAATAGTGACGCATTGGGAAACACCGCTATGGCGTTTTGATAAGATGTATCGATAGCCACTGAAGCACTACTAGCATCGTGGGATAACGGTTCAGGTACTGGCCTTTTCTCAACTTTTGAAAAAGTAACGGTTTCCACCACCTGCTGCGTAGCGCTTTTCCAATTAAACGCCATGCCACTAAAAGCGATGAGTATTAGTGGTATAGCCAAATAAACGCCCAGCACTGTATGAAGTTGATACATGAGAATTCGAAACTTGGCGCGGCGTTTAATCGCAAGGCGTTTTATTCTATTTTTTGGCTTTACCCAAAGGTAAAAACCCACAATTACTTCAAGAAGTAGAACTAAGGCACTAACAGACACCCAATTTCTAAGTGGCCTTTCGTTGTCACCATCTTGATACAACAGCCATCGATGGATAGCCATGGTGAACCCATAAAACGTGCTGTAATAATCGTATCTATGAAGTATTTCGGCAGAGTTGGGGTTTACGCTTACGTATTCGCCATTGTTGAGCTTCCCTTGCCAAGCGAGTTCAGGGTCTGACTCGGGCATTAAAAGCTCGACTTTCTGACCCGTCTCGTCTTCCAGCGCATTCACTATGTAAGAAAGGGGTAAGGGCGATTCGTGAGATTCTATGGTCCACTTCTCTGGTTGGACAAAGGTTTGGATATCTTTTGCATAAATTAGCAATGCACCGGTGATGCTAAGGCAAATAATAAATAACCCACATACCAGCGCTAATAGAAGGTGCAGTCGTCGTACCCAAAGTTTCAAAACAGCGCTCACAAATTGCGAAATAAACGCGAATAGTAACGATTCTCGAAAATTGGTCAATGAAAGTTAAACGCTAAAATCGTGCTTACAATCGCATAAGCTAAATGAATCTATCCTACTTTGCAGTAAGATTAACCTTAGTTTTACAATTCAAGAGTACGTATCTTCATGTTAAGTCATGTACTCTGATGTAGACAGAAAATAAATAACAAGCGGTTGGAAGCACAATTATGATAACGACAAAGAAAAGTTTACTGGCCATCACGCTAGTAAGCGCCCTGGGCTTGGGCGTCGCACCTACTTTATACGCCCAAAACGACAGTGAAGAAAAAACAGAATCCGAGCTTGAAACATGGGAAGTCAGCAACCCACCTTATGCATTAAACGAAGTCACTATCAAAACAAACGAAACCACGTGGTCTAGCTTAGACGTTGCACCAAACGGCGAGTTTATGGTTTTTGACATGCTGGGCGACTTGTACAAAGTGAGCATGAGTGGTGGCGATGCGACCCCGCTGACCCAAGACTTCGCATGGAATATTCACCCTTCAATTTCTCCAGACGGTAAACAGATCGCATTTATCTCGGATAAAGATGGGTTAAGTAACGTATGGGTTATGGACATTGACGGTAGTAATCTTCGTCAGGTAACCAAAGAGAAAAGCAATCTTATCCACTCTCCTAAATGGAGCCCAGACGGCGAATACCTAGTGGTAACCAAAGGCATCATGTCTAGCCGTAGTATTCCTGCGGGCGAGATTTGGATGTACCACAAATCAGGTGGTGACGGCCTACAAATTAAAGCTCGTAACAGCGGAAAGCGCGACCAACAAAACATTGCTGACCCTGTATTCTCTCATGACGGCAAGTATATTTACTTTACCGAAAATACGGTTCCGGGCGCCCGCTTTGAATATAACCGCGACCCGTTAGAAGGCATTTTTGCTATCACTCGCTACGACCGCGAAACCGGCGAAGAGAGCCGCTATATTAGCGGTACGGGCGGCGCTGTGGTTCCTACGCCTTCACCTGATGGTAAATACATCGCTTTTGTGCGTCGCGTTAAAGATAGAACCGCGCTTTTCATTAAAGACATCAAGACAGGTGTAGAAACACCACTGACGTTAGAACTAGAGCGAGATATGCAGGAAGGCTTTGGTTCGGAAGGTTACTTTGCCTACTTCGACTGGATGCCAGACAGCAGCGAAATCGTATATTGGACAGGCGGTAAGTTCCACACTATCAACGTGAAAGATAAAACCACCAGTACCATGGACGTGACCGTTGAAGGCACGGTGAAATTTGCCGATGCGTTACGCTTTGACGTAGATGTCGCACCTGATGAATTTGACGTTCGCATGATCCGCTGGTCTCAAATGTCGCCCAACGGTAAATCCGTACTCTTCCAAGCGTTAGGTAAACTTTATGTGCGCGACGTTAAATCTGGCAAAATTAAGCGTTTAACGAAACAAAACGACCATGACGAATACTATCCGCGCTTCTCTAACGACGGAAAGTCGATTGTTTATACGACATGGAATGACCAAGACCTAGGCACCGTTCGCGTGGTTTCTGCTCGTGGCGGGAAAGGAAAGGTTGTTACCCAGCAGCCAGGTCATTACATTGAGCCATCGTTCTCTGCCGATGGCGAGAAAGTCGTCTTCCGCAAGTTTACGGGCGGCTACTTACTAGACCCCAAATACTCGGTTGAGCCGGGAATTTACGTAGCAGATCTTGAAAAAGACACCGTAGAAAAAGTCTCTGATGGCGGCTACAACGCGCATTTCGCGGGTAACAACGACCGAGTGTATTTCACCGAATCAGCGGGCGGCGAAGCTTACTACGAAACCCAGCTTTCAAGCGTTAACCTTAAGGGTAACGACAAGCGAACTCACCTTTACGGTGCAGATAAAGTAAGTGAGTACAAACTTTCACACGATAAGAAATGGGTTGCGTTTGTTTACCAGTTCAAAACGTACGTGGCGCCGTTTGTCGAAAATGGCAAGCGCATCACCATAGGCCCGAACATGACCTCACTGCCGGTAACGCAGCTCTCAAGCCGTGCAGGTGAATACTTAACGTGGTCGCCTGACAACAAAACCCTTAGCTGGTTTAACGGCCCTACGCTATTTAGCCGTTCACTTGATGAAGCCTTTGCCTTTGTTGATGGCGCAGCGGAAACGCTGCCTGAGCCGGTAGCTGAAGGTATGGATTTGTCGTTTACCACTAAAGCTGACAAGCCATCTGGTTACAAAGCCTTGGTAGGCGGTAAAGTGGTAACCATGCGCGATGCCGACAACACCCAAGAGGTGATTGAAGATGGCGTTGTGCTGATTAAAGACAACCGCATTGAAGCAGTGGGTAAACGTGGTGATGTGACCATTCCTGATGATGCAATGCAAATAGACACCACGGGAAAAACCATTATCCCAGGGCTTGTTGATGCGCACGCTCACGGCTCGCAGGGCCGCAATGAGATTATCCCTCAGCAAAACTGGAGTCAATACTCGAATGTGTCGTTCGGCGTAACAACCATTCATGATCCTTCAAACGACACGACAGAAATTTTTGCTGCGGCAGAATTACAGCGTAAAGGCGATATTGTTGCGCCACGTATCTACTCCACCGGCACGATTTTATACGGTGCAGAAGGACTAGGTTACAAAGCGATTATCAATAATTATGAAGATGCCTATTTCCACGTAGAGCGCTTGAAAGAAGCCGGTGCTATTTCAGTGAAAAGCTACAACCAGCCCCGTCGCGATCAGCGCCAGCAAGTGCTGTGGGCAGCAAAAAATCAAGAGATGATGGTAGTGCCTGAAGGAGGCGGTAAGCTTCAGCAGAATCTGACTATGTTGGTAGATGGCCATACGGGTCTTGAGCACAGCATTCCTGTGGAAAAAGGCTACAGCGACGTCACTCAACTGTGGAAAGCCACTGAGTTTGGCTATACGCCGACCTTTGTTGTGTCGTACGGCGGCATGATGGGTGAAGAGTACTGGTACGACAAAACTGAAGTGTGGAAGAACCCGCGTCTTCTTCGTTATACGCCGTCGACGATTCTAGATAGCCGTGCGATCCGCAGACCTACTGCGCCAGAAAATCAGTACAACCACCAAAACGTAGCAAGCTACGCCAAAGAGCTCCGAGATAATGGGGTCAGTGTACATATTGGTGCTCACGGACAGCGTGAAGGCTTAGCTGCTCACTGGGAGCTGTGGATCATGGAACAAGGCGGCTTCACGCCTTGGGAAGCGCTACGCGGCGGTACTATTGATGGCGCGAAACACCTAGGTATGGGCAAAGATCTTGGCAGTATCGAAAAAGGTAAACTTGCTGACCTAGTGGTGATTGATGGCGACGTATTAAGCGACATTAGAAAGAGTGAATTCGTAGAATACACTGTACTAAATGGACGCGTATACGAGTCGGCCACCATGAACGAAGTGGGCAGTAAGAAAAAACGCAAACCGTTTTTCTTTGAACAAGACAATGCCACCTTTATGCCGCTACAAACGGCAGATGATGTGGAAGCGAAAGCGCACCACTATCATTGGGAGCATTAATTCTGCGTCCAAAGTCCTGTAGTAATAAATAACATAAACTAGTAGGCCTTAATTAACCCAACGCTAAAGCCGACGAAAGCTTCCTGTTTCGTCGGCTTTTTATTTTCTGAATATGAAAACTTACCTGTGCATGTTTAAAACTGAGTTTAGTCTTAAGTAAAAGAGTGGTATAACTGCTTTAAGGATGGAGGGTAATATATGAACCACCCCAAATCAGATTAAAAGGACTTATTCGCCATGCAGTATTATTTGCCACTAGCATTACTGCTTAACGCACTCATTTTTGCTTCAGCTGGCGCTCAAACGAGCGAAGCCCCTACCTATTATCAAGATTGCGCCGTTCTCGATTTTGGCGAACAAGATCTATCTACGATGACAGAAGCGGAAAAAATACAAGCGTTAGACGACTCCTTATTTGGCGCACTAAACCAAAGCGAAGAATGCATGAACGCAGCGGCACAATCGAGCGCACAAAGCGTAGCTAGCGCGGCGGGTCAAGGTGCCGGGCAAGGCGCTGGTGCGGGTAATACCTCGAGCACATCATCTTCGGGGGCAGGCGCTGGGCAGTCTAGCTCACAAAGCAGCACTGAGTCTCAAGAATCATCGACGAATACACAAACAACCACTTCAAGTTCAGATCCTTCAAAACAGTCTATTGGAGGGCAAGCGAAAGGTGGAAGTTCAGCGGTATGTGACGCCGTAATTGCCGGCTTGCAAGGAGCAACAACTGAGTCTGAAAAGGCGCATTTCCAAGCATTAAAAGAGCAATACGGTTGTAAATAAAAAATCAGAGGAAGGAAAGGATATGTCTTCATTTAAACCCAAGGCCCTGTTTACCGTGGTCGCAACAGCATCGTTTATACTCTTGAGCGGATGTGGCTCAACGCAGACTAATGTCACCAGTGTAGGACCATCTATGGTAGGCCCAGGGGGCGGTCAGGCGTTAGGCGCGCAAAAAAATACCTACAACTACAACTCCGAAATTTATATGGATGTTGCTATACCTGTATTTGACCCGGGCTTTCCAACAGAACGTGATGGCACTATCGATTACGATGAAATAGAAGAGGAAGGGATTTGGCCTCAAGTGCGTCGCTTAGAAGCTAACCGCTTTGCAATCGCAACCAAAGAAGCCCTAGGTGAAACCAAATCTTTCGGCAGCATTAACGTAACGCCAGATGCTTCTGCACTTGCCGATGTTTACGTGCTGGGCAAAATTAATTACTCAGATACTGAAACTGTAGAAATTGGCGTGAAAGTGATGGACGCTAAAAACACAGTATGGGGTGAAGAAGAATTTGAATACCGCGTAAGTGAAGGCTGGTATCGCGATGCCATGTCTCGCGGCGAAAACCCTAACGGCCCAGTTTTCGAGCAAATTGCAAAATTCGTTTATGATTTGCTTATAAAGAAAT
Organism: Alteromonas sp. DY56-G5; assembly: GCF_041414725.1. Lineage (NCBI taxonomy): Bacteria > Pseudomonadati > Pseudomonadota > Gammaproteobacteria > Alteromonadales > Alteromonadaceae > Alteromonas > Alteromonas sp. DY56-G5. The sequence goes on from NZ_JANHZQ010000010.1 coordinate 72,197, forward strand.
CCGATGCCTACAAGCAAGAAGTGCAAATGGTGTCAGACCTGCGCTACGCACAAATGTATAGCCCTGAGTCGTTTAGCCAATACCTTACTCAAGGCAGAAGAGGTGAGATTGAGCTAGTAAGTGCGCCTTCAGATAGCGATCCAATGCTTCGTCGCGTGCGCGCCATACAGGCGAAAGATGAACAATTTATAGATAGCCTTCAAGAAACCTATGATTCTTTTTGGGTAACCACTGAAGAGCCATACCGTAAGTACCAGAAAGAGACACTTCCTGAAGCCAAGAAAATCAGAGAACTTGAAGCAGAACGCACCACACAACAAGTCACGGCAGGGTTATTCGCAGTCGCCTCAGTGCTTTTAGGCTCTAACTCTAGCTCAACGGCTGGTCAAGTAGCCGCGGCAGGTGCTGGTATTGCCGCAATTGGCACACTGAGTGAAGCAATCAAAACTAACAAAGAGCTTCACGCCCAACGGGATCTATTCGATGAAATGGGGCAAAACCTTGATATTCAGGTAGCCGATCAAATTGTTGAAATAGACAATCAACGAATTGAGCTTCAAGGCACAGCAAGCGAACAATACTACCAGCTTCGCGCTCGCCTTAAAGATATCTATGACATGGAATCCACACCAATGACTGCGCTATAAGCCCAGTCGTTGGTGTTATCAAAACCATTAAATAAGATATCTATTCTATTGTTAAGTTAGAGAGTAAAGGGTTACGCATGCCAAGCGTTGAGCAACAAATAGAGCAAAGCAGAGCAAAGAAAAAGGCACTCATAAAAAAGTCACTGCTCGGTTTTTCACTGGTCATGTTGATAGGCGTTGCAGGCGTACTCCTTATCTCATATATGCCTACTGTCACATCGAACGTTACGGACGCCACGGATGACACAACAGCAGTACCCCAAACCGCAAAAGCTACACCCACTGTGGAAGTTAATGAAGAAGAACGAAAAGCCCTTCAAATGGCGCTTAGCGAGTCAAAACAAAGTGTAAACGACTTGGTTAGTCGCGTTTCACACTCCCAGATGTTCCTAGAAAAAGCGAGTGAAGTTGAGCGCAAGTTGAATACTGCGTTTAATGAGTATGGCGCATCCAACTACGGCGCAGTTATAAATGCACTGGATGATATAAAGAGCTCAGTTGACACAATAAATACTGACTACGAAAACGCCTACACTCAACCTTATGAAGACGCCCTCCTTGCCTTCAATAATGGGAATGTTTCAAGCGCGTTTAACCTAAATAAAACGTCGTTAACGATAAACCCTGATTTCGAAAAAGCTAACATTTTGCAGCAACGCATTGATGTATTTGATGAGGTGCAAGACGCCTACGAGCAGGCACGCATTGGTAAGGTCGAAAACAACATCAGCAAACAGCGCGAAGCGTACGCAAAAATAGTACAGTTAGATCCTGCCCGTAAGGACGCACAGCAAGCACTTGATGCTATTAACCGGCAATTGCAAGACAGCCGATTTGATACGCTGCTAGCTCAGGCAAATCGAGCTATCGAGCAAGGTGACTACCCTGCTGCCGCAGAATTCCTCAATGACGCCAAAAGTCTAAAAGCTTCAAGCAATGAGCTTGCCACCATTAGTAAAAAGCTCGCGTCTTTAGTTGCTTCACAAGAGCAGCAGAAAATTGAAAATCAAGTCGCCTTGTTTGTCAGCGCAGATGAATGGCAAACCGTAAAGCTGCTAGCAAATAAAGGCCTCGCTAGCTTTCCAGTCAGCCCTGCTTTACTTGAGGCAAAGCAAAATGCCGAAGCCATACTCGATGCAGAAAAAAGCTTGAGCGCTTACCAAAGGCGGCCAGAACGTTTATCGGATAACAACGTCAGAAATCTAGCCCTTAAAGACATTGCGCGAGCAGGTTCACATGCAGAAAAAAGCGCAAAACTGCGTGCCCAAATATTTTCACTTGAGCAAGTGATCGACAATATCAATCAGCCCCGATCCGTAACAATAACGTCGGATAACGATACCTATATTAAGGTACTTGGAGTAGGCCTCGTGGGGGAAGTAAAAACAAAAACCATTCAGCTGAAACCTGGTACATATCGCATTGAAGGGAGCCGCGAGGGTTATCGCTCAACCATTCAAGAGATTGTAGTTTCACCGTCAGACACCAACCTATCAGTACATATTGTATGTACTGAAAAAGTATAAGGACCTATCCAGTGAGCAGTATTGATGACGCCATTGCCAAAGGAAAGAAGCGAAGAAAGGGCGTTGCTATAGCTTCATTAATAGGACTGGCCGCCGTTCTCGTTGTTTATTTTGGCTGGCTGTTTCTTACCAAAGGTTATGCCTTTGCAGTTTCTCCAGAACGTGCAGCACAAAATCCGCAATTTGCTGTTTTAAGTGGTAGTGCGATGTTCATTAGTGACAAGCTTTACGTGTTTGGTAGCCATGCTGAAGTCCAGGTTTCGGCCCCAAAATATCAAGATGCCACGGTTGTTATTAACGACAATTCGCCAAGCACTATTAATGTTACGCTCGTTCCTTTACCGGCAAAAGTCACCCTATCAACCTCCCCTTCATTGAGTGAAATAACCTGGCATTTAAACGCTGAGAAAGTAGCGGTATCGAGAACCTACGTAACGGAATTAAAAAAGGGCAGCTACAGAGCGAGCGCCAGTCATCCGCATTATGAAACGGGTGAGATCCAATTTGATGCAGATATCGCGCAGGAAATTGAACAAGTTATTTCACTTTCTCCAGTTAAGGGCGCAATTAGCATAAACTCAAGCCCTTCTGGTGCCAATGTCTCCCTTGACGGTAAAGATATGGGTGTCACGCCACTTTCTATTAATATGAATGGCGGTAAGTACGAAATTGTCGTGACGAAGTCAGGGCTAGAGCCATTGGAAGACACCATTGAAGTCACTAGCCAACGCCCTAACCCGACAAGAAACTATAACCTTCAACCCCTTCAAGCACAGATAACAGTTTCGACAGACCCTCAAGGCGGCGTACTTACAGTAAATAATAAACCGACTGATACAAGATCTCGTGTGGATGCGAATACGCCACATATCGTCAAGTATGAAAAAACCGGATTCATTTCACAAAGCCAGCGGATCACGCTAGCTCCCGGCGAGAACAAAGCGCTTACCTTCAACCTTCAAGAAGAGCGAGGACAAGTGAATATAAGCGCGTCGTTAAGTGCAAAAGTTTTCATCGACGGTTCACCTAAAGGTCAAACGCCGCTTAATTTAACGCTTCAAGCTTTACCGCACACAGTAACATTCGAACGTGAAGGATATCGCAGTGTTACCAAGACTATTACACCTAGTGCAAACAAGCCGGTGAAAGTACACGCTGATATGCTTACAGAGTTTGAAGCAAGACGGCGTGAAGGTAAGCCGCTTTTTGCAAATACACTGGGTATTCAACTTTCGCTTGTTACACCCAAAGCCTTCACTATGGGCTCTCCTGCAAACGAAAAGGATCGCCAGCGCAATGAAACGCAAAGAGACGTATCTTTTTCGCGTAAATTCTGGATGTCTAATCACGAGGTTACTCAGGCGCAGTTCGCCGCGTTCGCAGGGAAAGGGCCTAGCAGCAAGCTACCGATCACGAATGTTTCGTGGAGTGATGCGGTTGCGTTTACAAATTGGCTAAGCGAGAAGGAAGGTTTAACACCGTTTTATGTTGTTCAAAATGGCAGAGTAACCGGTATTGATAAAACCTCGAAAGGCTATCGTTTACCTACGGAAGCCGAGTGGGAATTCGTTGCAAAAATGAATCGCCGAGCATCACCAACAATCTTTGTTTGGGGTAATCAGTTTAGGCTTCGCGATAAGCAAGGCAACTTCGCTGATGCGTCGCTAAGTGGGAAACAGACCTTTATTTTAAAAGACTACGATGACGGATTTGCCGACAAAGCTCCTGTTGGTTCGTTCAAAGCTGAACGCGGTGGATTCTACGATTTAGATGGCAATGTGCGTGAGTGGGTCCACGATGTTTACCAGAATTCACCATCAAACCAGTCTGGTACTTTTGCCGACTACCTAGGCCCTGTTGGACAAGGTAAACACGTAGTAAAAGGCGCGTCGTTTCAAACGGGTCGGCTTAAAAATATTCGCGCAAGCGTGCGCAGCGGTGAGACTGAACCTGCTGACGATATAGGCTTTCGCATAGCGAGATACGAGAATTAATATGAAAAAGAAACTGATCATTGCTGCAGTATTGTTGGCCATTGCGGGCACCGCAAGTGCGTACTTTGTATCGTTAGATTCGCCGCAAGACTTTCCAACTAACATTTAACTATCAAGGAATGATGATGAATAAAGAGAATACGTTGTCAATGAACCCCAGCTTTCTTGTAAGTGGCGGGGTCTTTCTATTTATATTTGCCTTGGTACATTTTCTATTTGCCGGTTTTATTCGCCCCGCAGCCGAAAAAGTCATGGCAACAGCTGGCACAGCGTCCCTATCCTCTTTCTGGGTTATTCTTAAAGATATCGAGCAACAGGTTTGTATCTCGCTGATGCTGTTTTGCATTTTCCTAATGGTTTACAAACTTTGGAAGCTGCTGGATGAAGAAGAGATTTACTCACGAGACTTACTGCCTGAGCACAACAAAGATACGCCACTAAATGTAGATAAAGCGTTAGATGAGCTTTCGTCTTCATCTTATAGCGACACCCCCGCATACAGCACGTGGATAAACTGCATTAGACGCTTTAAAAACACACAGAACGTGCAGCATGCTGCCGATGCAATCCACGCTTCGGTAGAAAATATTGCTGCCCAGCTTGAAAGTGGTAATAACGTGATTCGCTACATTATTTGGGCTATTCCTTCGATTGGTTTCGTTGGCACTGTTCGCGGTATTGGCGCAGCCCTTGCGCAAGCAGACGCAGCCCTAGATGGTGATATCGCGGGAATGACGGCTTCGCTGGGCGTTGCGTTCAACTCTACGCTCGTCGCGCTTTTTATATCGCTTATTCTAATGTTGTTAATGCACCTGTTAAATGGTCGCCAAGACACTATGGTAATTCGCACACAAGAGTCTTGTGAACACCACCTTCTGTCACACCTTCACAACTAATTAGGCGAGACAGTAATGCCTAAAGTGCGTAAAGCCGAAGACGGATTTAACCTGGCGTTTTTAGACGTTATGGCCTGTGGCCTTGGCGCGGTTATTCTTATTTTCATTCTGGTCGACTTTAAAGCGTTTACACCTACACCAACTGAAGAGAAAGAAAAATTAGAGCAAGAACTCGCCGCCGCAGAGCAAGAACAACAAAAACTCAAAAAGTCGATTGACGAGTTAAACGATAAAATTGCCCTTGAGTCAGCGAAGCAAGACGATGCTCAGCAAGCGCAAGCAGATACAACGCAAGACCAGTCAAAACTACTGCAAGATATGTCTACTGAAATGGCAGTAGTGGCTGATCTTGAAAACCAGCTAGCCGCATTGTCTAAAGAAGTAGAAAAGTCAGCCAACATTCAAATGCAAGGTACCGGCGAACAGAACTACATCACTGGCATGAAAATAGAAGGCCCAGAAATAGGTCTGCTAATTGACAAAAGTGCGTCAATGATGGGCGATAACTTGGTGGATATTTTAGGCAAGTTAGCGTTGAGTGATAGCCAGAAAGTTTCTACGCCGAAGTGGATACGCACCAAGCGGGTAGCCCAATGGATGCTCGCGCGTGTTCCTTTAGAATCAAGAGTCACCGTAGTGACTTTTTCAGACACCGCTACCACACTAGGCCTTCGTGATGTAAATAGTGCCAAAGTCAGCGGTTCGATGAACGCAATAGTTAAAGACCTCGGTGCTGTCGTCCCCAATGGAGGAACAAACCTTCAAGAAGGTTTAAGCATTTTATTTAAGGCTAACCCAAACATCACCGATGTGTATATTGTCACCGATGGCCTTCCTACCTTGGGTGACGGACTACCTATGAGCTGCAAAAGCTTCATTAGTAGTAAAAAGTCAATTTCATCAGATTGCCGTAAGACCTTATTTGTTGAAACCGTTAAGCGCGCTAAGAAAGGCGTGCATTACAATGTGATTTTGCTGCCCATTGAGGGCGATCCTTTTGCTTCACCTATGTACTGGGAATGGACCCGCGCAACAAGCGGCACTTTCCTATCACCTGCTCCGGAGTGGCCCTAATGCGCAAAATTCAACGAGCCCCCGTTGAGGTATTCAACATTGCCTTTCTCGACATAATTTCCTGTGCTTTCGGCGCCGTAGTCATGCTGGTGCTTCTGGCCAAAAACGGCACTGAAGACACTGAGCGCGGCCCTAGTAACGTAAGTGTTCTTATTGACCAGGTATTACAGGCTCAAGTTGATGTGGAAACGCTCAAAGGCGCACTGTCAGATAAGCTACAAGAACTGAAAGCAGCACAAAGCAAAACCGCTTCCGTCACGGAACAGAAAGACAATTTAGACTCATCGATACCACGCGCACAACAAACCATTAATCAACTGAAAGACAAAGCTTCGTCGCTGCGTAACGAAATACGCCAGGCAACCGCTATGTTAAATACGCCGAATCCGACAGATACCCCTGACGACGATGTTGGTGGAATTCCCACCGATGCTGAGTACGTTATTTTTGCTATCGATAACTCGGGTTCCATGTCCTCTGGCAGTGGTTGGAATCGCGTGATCACCATCGTAAACGACATTTTAAAAAACCATCCTAAAATGAAAGGTTTTCAGATTATGTCTGCTGACGGAAGCTTTATGTTTTCCAGTAGAGCTGGGCAATGGCTAGATGACAGACAAACAATGAGAGATACCGCAATGAGCCAAATGAAGAGCTTTAAAGGAGGGGCGAGTCAGCCTGAAGCGGGGATCCTTAAAGCCATCAAACTGTATAAAAACACCAAAGGGCGTGTGAGTCTTTATGTGTTTGGCGATGATTATCAAAGGCCGAATTTAGATCAGATTGTAAGTCAGATTACCCAAGCTAACCAAGGTGCCAATGGACAGCCTGTTATTCGTATACACGGCGTAGGCTTTAGCCGAAGTAATGGAAACGCACAGCGCTTTAGTGCATTTATGCAGGCGGTAGCGAAGCGAAACCGCGGCGCTTTCATCGGCCAATATTTTTAGTCTCTATTGGCCGATGAGTCGCCTCGTTGGCCAAGGTTTTATCTGTTTCGGCCATACTGTTCGTGTGACGACACCCAGTCTGACGAACTAATGGCTGATGCTAGTGATATCTCTCCAGCCAACACCACAGACGCCACAATTTCTGCAAATTTATACACGCGATCTCGCCCGTAGCAACCCAGTAACTCTAAGCACTCGCGCTGTGTACCTATACCTGTACCACCGCCATACGTCGCTACGATGAGCGATGGAATGGTAATAGACACGTACAGGTCACCGTCGTCTGTTAATTCTGAATACATCATTGCCGCCGACGATTCAGATACGTTTGCAACATCCTGCCCTGTGGCGATAAACATAGCAGTAATACCGTTTGGTGAATGCAGACCCGTGTTATTCACACCAGACAAGAAAGATCCTACGCCAGCTACACGGCCGTGATAATCTATCTGTTTGGGGTCTACGCGCATTACTTCTAATAAATGTTCGCGTTTAATAGTGGCTTCAGCTGTCACCCGTTTACCACGGGTACGCATAATGTTTATTTGAGAGGCCTTTTTGTCTGTAGCAAAGTTAGACTCAAGGTAGAAATTCTCTATCCCCTCATAATGATCGAGTATCCACCCGCATGCTGCGAAGGTAGCACGTCCAACCATGTTTTGACCCGCTGCGTCACCAGTCTTAAAGTTAAAACGCAAAAACGCAAATTTGTTCGATAGGAAATGGTCGATATACGTCAGCTTAGCAACACTTGAGGTCGCTTCTGCTTCTTCTTTAATCTTCTCAAAGTTTGCTTTAATCCATTTAACGAAATCTCTGGCACCCCGTGCATTTTCAAAAATAAATACAGGGGCTCGCTGCATAGCATCGTCGACGACCGTTGCCGTTACGCCACCACTCATGTTAAGCAGCTTCATGCCTCGGTTATACGATGCCACCAGCGTACCTTCGGTAGTCGCTAACGGCACGACAAACTCCCCTTGTGCATGCTCTCCGTTTATCTTCAACGGCCCTGCAATACCGATAGGAACCTGCGCCACGCCAATAAAATGCTCAATATTCCCCTTAAGCGCTTGTGGGTCGATTGAGTACTTACCTACGTGATCAATTTTCTTTCCGGTGGCGCTTTCGAAATATTCTTGGCGTGTTTTTATAATACTTTCGCCGTAGTCATCCATGTCATCACGAGGAATAAAAGCGCTGCGTTGTCCTGGCGCAGTAATATTGTCTTCCACTTCAAATTTAAGCTTTCCAAAAGGCGAAGCAGAAAAGCAAATACCCAGTTTTCGCTTTTCTGGGCACGGCGCTTCATCAATATCTAAATGCACGGTAATGGTTTGACGCAAGCCAAAGGGCTCTCCGTCTGATTTATTTAATGCTTCTACGGAAATACTGGAGTCGGGAGTTAACTGGAGTGAAATTTTATGCTCTGGAATTTTTTCGCCATCAAGAGATATCCACTTTACTTCTTTAATGGTTGCGTCTTTCAATCTGTTTTTCAGAGAAAAAGATAAGCCTTTATCTGTCTTCGTAAGACTTGCGCGTGTATAGAGTTGCTTTAAAAGTATGCTGGGCACAAACATGAGGCTTCCTTCTGTGTGTTCTTACCGTGTTATTTTCATATTCCTTTGTTTTTTATAGCACATTCTTTATACAGTTCTATGACTTCTTTGTATTTTACTGGCAATTATTTGTGTCTGAATCACTTCTAAATTTGAGCCAGCCGCTTTCAAAAATGCGCCAACACCAGTGAAACCGTGTGCTACTGAAATATAGACCTTAGCAGTAATTCATCAAGTTCCCAACCCACCTAAAGTGAACACCGTCACCGCAGTAATGTTGACCACAAGGTATCTGGTAGTAACAAAACGGAGGCGTCAAGAACTGTGATGCCAAGGAGAAAAAGCCTAAACGGAAGTGGCGGCCAGATACCTTTAACGTGACCCAAACAAAGTTAGATAAGCACTGCAACGCAAATGCATAAACAAAAAAGGAATGGAGATGAGAACAGGACTGTTTAGAAAGGAAGTCATTGATGAGCAATCAAATGCTGTTGATGGACGTTTTTTAATGACCCCAAAACCTGTTTATTCTGCAATAGCTGGCCTGCTTGTGGTCTGGATTTTGGCAGTGATTATTTATCTAAATACGGGAAGCTACGCACGAAAGGCATCAGTGAGTGGATGGCTGGAACCCAATCATGGCGTTTTTAAGCTCTATGCCGATGCAAGGCGCGGCAAAGTACTTGATGTATTGGTCAGTGAAGGTCAATTAGTGAGTAAGGGCGCGCCGCTAATTAAGATCAACTACAGTAGCGATGATGCATCAGGTAATAAAGTTAGCACGCAGTTGCTCGCTGAGCTTGAAGCAAAGCAGCATCGAACACGTCAAAGTATTCAACGTCTTGATGTGTTGCATAGAGCGCAGCGACAAGGCTTAGAAGAACAACTGAGCCAAGCCAAACGGGCATTAACGGCTTTAGACGCCATCGTTGAATTGTCGCAAACCCAGTGGGCACTAGCACTAAAGCAGTGGGAGAAAGCGCAAACCTTACTTAATCAAGGGCACATTAGCCAGGCAGACTATGAAAACCATACGCTACAAAGATTGACCGCCGAACAACAGCTTACGTTGGCTCAAAAAGACCAAAATGACGAAAAGGCGAATATCGCTACTCTCCACCATGAACTTGCCACTTTGCCTCAACAGCAGGCCAATGAAATGGCAAACGTGGAGAACACCTTGAGCGATCTCACGCAGCAAATAGTAAGTCACAAGAGTAACGCAGAAGAAACGATTTATGCGCCTCACAATGGCGTGATATCCGGCCTTCAAGTAAAGGCGGGATATACCATCGATAGTTCTCGCCCGCTTCTTACCTTACTGCCTAAAAATGCCGACATTCAAGCGCGTATTGCAGTTCCCGTGCGGTCTGCTGGATTTTTACGCAAAGGCCAAGCCCTGCATATTCGATACGACGCATTTCCTTATCAAAAATTTGGTGTGCAGTCAGGGGAGATAGTGAACATTTCACCTTCGTTGGTGCTACCTGGTGAGCTTACCGACATCCCTATTTCTATTAGTGAACCCGCTTATCTTGTTACTGCAACGCTAAATACAAAAGAAATCTTGGCTTATGGAAACAATATTTCACTGAAAGCTGGGATGACATTTTCTGCAGACGTAGATTTAAGTCAGCGTACGTTGATGGAGTGGTTAATGGAACCACTGTATAGCATTACTGGGAAGCTGTAATCATGATGAACATTACACACCCACTTTCAACGCAAATCCTTTATACAAAAAAGCGTGTGCCCGTTGTACTGCAAAGCGAAGCAGCTGAGTGTGGACTTGCTTGTATGACTATGATTGCGCAGTACTATTCTGATAAACGTGATCTAAATGCTCTACGTCAGTCTGTGTCTGTGTCGCTACGAGGCACTACGTTAAAAGACGTAATGCGCATTGCCAGTGATTTGGGGTTCCAAACCCGCGCCATCAAGATAGAAATGGAGCACTTGGCGCAATTATCTTGCCCTGCAATTCTACATTGGAACATGAATCACTTTGTTGTGTTAACTAAAGTGAAGGGAAAAACCCTTACCATTCACGACCCCGCGCTTGGAGAAAGAAAACTCACTTATTCTGAGGCGTCGAAGTACATTACCGGTATTGCACTTGAGGTCACGCCTAGCGACACATTTAGTCCCAAGAAGTCCGCGCCACGTTTGGGTCTTAGTCAATTCTTCACTCGAACAACAGGGTTTAAGCGCAATCTTCTAACCCTTTTCGCGTTATCGATTGTGTTGCAGTTATTTGCACTTGCTTCACCCTATTACATGCAAACAGTCGTAGATGATGTATTGATTTACAACAACGATGCATTACTGAAAGCGCTGGCAATAGGGTTTGCCCTGCTACTAATAATAGAAACTTTTACTAGCGGGATAAGAAAGTTCGTTATTCTGTCGGTGTCGTCTCGCCTTCAGCTTCAAATGTCGGCGTCGGTATTTAAGCACTTATTATCGCTTCCCTTGGACTACTTCGACAAGCGACATATTGGCGATGTGGTATCCCGCTTTGGCTCACTGGCAAGTATTCGTGAGTTCCTAACCACCGGCCTGGTTACTGCGCTGTTAGACGGCCTCATGGCAGTGATCACACTAGCAGTAATGATTTTATATTCGCCCAAACTCACTCTGGTTGTAGTGGCGATCATGCTTGCCTACCTCGCCGTTCGTCTTGGACTGCTGCCGTTTATTAAACGTCTTACCACTGAACGCATTGCGCTTGCAGCATTAGAACAAAGTCACTTTATGGAAAGCGTACGCGCTATCCTACCTATTCGCGTATACAGCCAAGAAGTACAGCGCCACGGGCAGTGGCAAAACAAGCTTGTCGCCACGCTAAACAAAGACATCACTCTTGGAAAAATCAACATAGGCAGCGCACTGACCAATCAGCTATTGTTTGGCGCTGAAAATTTGGTCGTTGTGTATATTGGTGCCAGCCTGGTTATGGAAGGAACCCTTTCGATAGGGATGCTGCTGGCATTTATGGCGTACAAAGCTCGCTTTGTCAGCGCATTAGATGGCGTGGTTAACAAGCTGATTGAGCTTAGTATGTTAGGTGTTCACTTCAACCGCTTAAGCGACATTTTACTTACACCATCACAGCATAAGCCTCTGTCGTTAAAAGCTAAGGACGATACATTTGAAAAACAAAACGTTCATTTTAGCAATGCAGACGTCCCCAACTCATCCACGTCCAACTCACTTGCACCTAACGTTTTAACGCCTGATGGCGCAAGTACGCCCTCGCTTCTTGATGCCAAAACTCGCCCTATAGCGCTTAAAGCGACAGCGCTCAGTTATCGCTACAGTGAAACCAATGCGTGGGTGTTTAAAAATCTAATGTTCTCGGTACATAGCGGAGAGATCGTCGCAATCACTGGCGATAGCGGCTGTGGAAAAAGCACAATGCTTAAGTGCCTGATGGGACTGTACCCTGTTTCAGAAGGCAATATCGAACACCCAAGCTCTACAAACCCAGTCATCGCGTCAGTGCTTCAGGAGGATACCTGTTTAAGCGGCACCATCGCGCAAAATATCTGTTGTTTTGAAGAAGCTCCCGACCTCAAGAAAATGGTTCACGTCGCTCAGCTTGCCTGTATCCATGAAGACATCATGCAGATGCCTATGCAATACCACTCCTTGGTCGGTGATATGGGTAGCAGCTTAAGTGGTGGTCAAAAACAGCGCCTGCTTCTAGCAAGAGCGCTTTATCAAGAGCCAGACATTTTATTTTTAGACGAAGCAAGCAGTCACCTAGATATGGAAAACGAGGCTCAGATAAATCATCACCTTAAGTCTCTAAATATGACGCGAATTATTGTGGCACATCGCCCTCAATCAATTGCCATGGCAGACAAGGTTTATCGTCTGGAAAACGGCAACTTACATCTATGCCCTCCCACTGAAGTAACAGGAAGCGCAACGTCAGGTAAACAAGGAGAAACACTATGAAAACACATGAAATCAGAGAACCCGCAGTATTGATGACAGCAGCTGAACGCATGCAAATAGATGCGAACGGCATTACCGCTCGGAACAGCGTTATCCCCATTGACTGTTTATCAAAACGCGAACTACAAGTTGCACACAAAATAATGGAAGGACGCTCAAATAAGGTTATTGCCTCAGAGCTATTCATCAGTGAAAGGACCGTCAAATTTCACTGCGCCAACATTTACAAAAAGCTCAACATTAGCAACCGTTCTGTGCTTATTGCCTGCTGTTTTAGAACCCTTTACCAAGAAGTGGCTTCGCTGTAAGCGTGTCCACTTCATTACTCACCACGCCACTACAAGGAGCGTACATTATGAAAAACCATCCATTAACTCAGAACCAACCAGCAAATTCTAAGCTTGCTACCGTTGCTGAATCTCAGCTATTTGAGGTATCCGGCGGACTACGAGCTCGCCTAAGTGAAAGTGTGCCGGTAGTCGGTCCAACACCTAAAGAGCCCGTTTACATAACCATGGCTATTGGTGAAGGCGGCGGCAAACTACCTGATATTTTGTCGTAACTTACCGCTTATCAAAGTCAACACATGGATACGGTTTAGGCAGTATCCCATGTGTTGCTTTAAGGGCTACTAGATTCTTTGAACACTTACAACGCTAGCAAGGAACGCAAATGCACGTCGCACTACTAGGCAGTGAGCAAGACCCACAAATTCAACATATAGCCAAAGCACTTCACCAAAATAACACGCCCTTTTATTTCGCCAATACGCAACATTTTGGTTCTACGTGGAAGATCAGCTACGACCCTGACTTCGATGACGGGCTAATTCATTTCAATTCGCCTTCACTTTGCGACCAACCTAGAGTCACGTTCTCGAATACCCAGGCCGCTTATTGGCATGAGTACCTACCTGGCATACCGCTAAAAGCCCCTAGTGATAATGCTAAAAACGATGCCAGTGCAGATGCTCAAACACAAGGTGATAGACCTCATGATGGTGAATCTACTTTGCTAGAAAACGCAGGGTGGGTTGAGCAAGAGCGAGCAAGTACGCTACTTTGCTGGTTCAGCTTTAGCGACATTAAATGGGTGAACTCTATCGACGCTGTTAGAAGCCACCAGTGTAAACCTTATCAATCGCGTATTGCTGGCAAACTAGGAGCACATATTCCCTACACCTTTGTTGGCAATGCACCCGAGGTTGCTTCGCAGTTTTGTAGCAATATGCGAGACGTTATTTACAAGCCCGTACGCGGCGGTCGAACCGCGCAGTTTGTGAATAAACAACCAAACATACGCCCACTACTTAATACGCTTTTAGGTGAGCGCCCTGTTACCTTTCAAAAATATATTGCAGGCGTGAATGTAAGAAGCTATGTGCTGGGCAATGACGTACTCAGCGTACAAATCGACTCAAGTGAATTAGATTACAGGAATGACGACAATGCGAGCGTATCGGTGACCCTAGTCCCCAGCGACGTTAAGCAGTTAGCTATCAAAATATGCAAAGCATTAGGTATGCACTGGTGTGCTATCGACTGGCGTAAAAGTGCGAAAGGAAAGTACTTTTTTCTAGAGGCAAACCCCAGCCCTTACTTCCTAAAAGTAGAGAACGATACCGGTCTAGATATAACAGAAAAATTGGTAGCACTGCTGGTGAAGACTTCGTAGTAGCAAGCAGGACGTTTAGAGGCTAATTGGGTTTCCAAAACAAATTTGCGATTGTTTAGAAGCCTTTACGCAATCATTGACAACACCCCAACAACCTATCAATATGATAGGATGAATTTTAAAAGGCATTCATGGCTAATCACAATCCCCAAGGAATTAATGAATTCCCTCTTACAGAGGAAACTGCCAGAAAAATAATGAATGACCTCGCAGAAAACTATACTAACCGGATTCGGTGGACTAAACATGTTAAACAGCACATGCATGAGCGAGGAATCACTACAGGTCAGGTGATCACTTTATTAAAAAGTAAGCACTCAGTATTTAGAGAGGGGCCATATCTTGATATTTCTGGAGACTGGAAATTTAATTTGAAAGGTTTAGCTGCGGGCAAAGTTATCGAACTCACTGTTGCACTTAAAAATCATCATGATAGTCCAATGTCATTTCTAATTACTGTATGGATAAGTTGAGAGGGTAAAATGTACCATTACACTGAAAGCGGGTTATCAAATGTATACCTGAAAAACGGTGTTACCGTTGAAGTTGTAGACGGTGAAGAATATACAAGCATTGACGATATGAACGGTCTTCATAGTGCGATAGCACAGACAATTGTTAATACCAACAAGCCTCTTGCTCATGATGAGTTTAAATTCTTACGTGTAGAACTAAATGTTTCTCAAAAAATGCTGGCGAATCGTTTTGGTGTTGATGAACAGACCATTGCGCGTTATGAGAAAGGTCAAACAAAAATTCCACGGACAACAGATGCTGCCTTAAGAGCCTTATACATGGAAAGCCAAGAGAAGAATAATCCCGTAAGTTACTTTCTTGATTTACTAGCAAATACCCAAGCGGAAGAAGCTGCAAAAATAATTCGTCTTGAAGAAGTCGAAGACCATTGGGAAAAAGTAGAATGGTAAAAAAGCCGACTTAACGTCGGCTTTTTAATTCTTGTTCATGTAGAAGGGTTAGTTGAACATATCAACTAACCCTTCTACTTAGCGCTAAATTACAAGATAAAGCGCGACAGATCTTCGTTATCTACCAAGGTCTCTAAGTGGCTGTTAACGTAGTCTGCATCAATCACGAACGACTCACCGCTCTTTTCAGAGGCGTCAAACGAGATATCTTCCATAAGGCGCTCTAGCACGGTGTGCAAACGGCGGGCACCAATGTTTTCAGTGCGCTCATTCACCTGCCATGCCGCTTCGGCTATACGCTGTATACCAGAATCGTCGAAACTAATATCCACGCCTTCGGTCTTCATTAGCGCAATGTACTGGTGAGTTAATGACGCATTCGGCTCGGTAAGAATGCGCTTGAAGTCACCGACTTTAAGCGCAGATAGCTCAACGCGAATTGGAAGACGACCCTGAAGCTCTGGAATAAGGTCAGACGGCTTGCTCATTTGGAATGCGCCCGAAGCGATAAACAAGATATGGTCAGTTTTAACCATGCCGTGTTTTGTCGATACCGTTGAACCTTCCACAAGTGGAAGTAGGTCACGCTGAACACCTTCGCGAGATACATCAGCCGACGAGTTACCCTCGCGCTTACAAATTTTGTCAATTTCGTCGATAAACACAATACCGTGCTGTTCTACCGACTCAATGGCCTTTTCCTTTAAATCTTCTTGATTCACAAGGCGTGCAGCCTCTTCTTCAATTAGTAATTTGAACGCTTCTTTAATTTTCAGCTTCTTCTTTTTCTTTTGCGAACCCGACAAGTTCTGGAACATGCCTTGAAGCTGATTGGTCATTTCTTCCATACCTGGAGGCGCCATAATTTCTACGCCAACCTGCGGAAGTGCTACGTCAATTTCAATTTCTTTGTCGTCTAGGTCGCCTTGACGAAGCTTTTTGCGAAATGCTTGGCGCGTGCCGCGATCTTCAACGTTTTCCTTATTACCCCATGCATCTTCTGGTGGAGGCAGCAAAACATCTAAAATGCGCTCTTCCGCAGCTTCTTCTGCGCGGAATTTCACCTTTTTCATTTCATTTTCTTTCGTCATCTTCACCGCAATATCAGCAAGATCACGAATGATGGTCTCAACTTCTTTACCTACATAGCCCACTTCAGTGAACTTAGTCGCTTCAACTTTAATGAACGGCGCGTTAGCAAGTTTTGCTAAACGGCGGGCTATTTCAGTTTTACCCACACCCGTAGGGCCAATCATCAAAATATTTTTTGGCGTAACTTCTTGGCGCAGTTCAGGTTCAAGCTGCATACGACGCCAGCGATTTCGAAGTGCAATAGATACAGCGCGCTTGGCATCTTGTTGACCAATAATATGTCGGTCTAACTCGTGAACAATTTCTCTTGGTGTCATTTCAGACATGAATAAACCCTTTTCTAACAGCGCTTGCTGTACTCAAATTCATACGAGCGACAGCAAGCCGATAACAGCACTCAGCTATTACTTAGTAATCTAGTACATCAACCGTTTGGCTATGGTTAGTGAATACGCAAATATCACCCGCTATGGTCAACGCTTTTTCGGCAATTTCTTTTGCGCTTAGCTCTGTATTTTCAAGTAGTGCAGTAGCTGCGGCTTGAGCGTAGTTACCACCAGAGCCAATCGCGATAAGATCTTGTTCTGGCTGCACCACATCACCGTTACCGGTAATAATAAACGATGCGGTTTCGTCTGCTACGGCAAGCAGTGCCTCTAGTTTGCGAAGCGCCCTGTCAGTCCGCCAATCTTTGGCGAGCTCTACTGCCGCTTTGGTCAAATGGCCTTGGTGGGCTTCAAGCTTTGCTTCAAAACGCTCAAATAGCGTAAATGCGTCGGCTGTGCCACCAGCAAAGCCCGCTAAAATCTTGTCGTGGTATAAACGGCGCACTTTGCGCGCATTACCTTTCATTACGGTATTGCCCAGTGATACCTGTCCGTCACCGGCCATTACCACTTGATTCCCACGTCGTACAGATACAATCGTTGTCACGTTTCATTCCCCGTTTAGCTGGGCGCAGCTGCGTTTTTTCATGTTACAAAGGCAGCAGCGTTCAAATTCAATAACAAATAAGTGGGGGAAGGCTTTTTAATTTCAAGGGTAAGACAAAAGAATGTGCGCTCAAACCTGCCTACTATATGGGCTTAGCGCATACGGCGCTTATTGAATACCCCATATATAGAGTGCATACTCTCGCCAATGAAGCCCTATGGCCAGTTGAAATAATGCCTAATTGATAGAGCACAGATAAAATAGCAACACTGAAGTCGCTACATAATGGTATTAAAGGAGTAAGAATGAAGTATCAAGGAAGAATACAACAGTGGGACGATGCTAAAGGTTTTGGCTTTGTAGAGCCCAACGGTGGCGGAATACGGGCGTTTGCTCATATCAAAGCGTTTAAACAGCGCTCTAGGCGACCTATTAATGGCGATATTATTGTTTATGAAGTTGAGCAGGATAGAAAAGGCAATCACCGCGCCTGCAACATCAGCTTACTCAAGGATCACAAAGCAAAACGTTTACGCGCCAATAAGCCAACCTCGCAAAGAAAACGTAATATTATCGTACTGAGTATTTTCTCCGGTGCACTTGCGTTATTTACATTGTCAGGTCGGTTACCGTTTATAGTGCCTATCATTTATAGCGCGGTAAGTATGCTTACCATACTGTTTTACGGCATAGACAAATCGGCTGCAAAAAAGGAAAAACGGCGAGTTTCAGAGGCAAAACTGCATATATTAAGCTTATTGGGAGGTTGGCCTGGTGCATTGCTAGCCCAACAGATTTTTAAACATAAGCGTAGTAAATCGTCATTTATGAGAGTTTATTGGGTAACGGTTTTGGTTAATCTCATTTTGCTTGGGCTAATTGCATTTGAAGTGATTAATACGCAGGCATTCATGGTTGAAATTTAGCGAAATCGATACCCTTCAATGTCAAAACCAAAACCACTTTCGGAGCCCTTAACATACACCCATCCTTTATTTGGTAAGCGTTTGTGCTCACTTTGATTTAAGCATAATCGTCCATCTGACAAGGTACCGTTCTCTTTTAACAACAGTGAGTGTCGACAGTGTTTAGAGCCGCTGCCTTTTTCATAAGCAAATTTCAGTTCCGTTTCTTGTTTTCCGGACGCTAAGTGAAACGTGTAGGGCAATGCCCTATCAATAAAACTCCAAGTAAAAATAAGCCCCAAAAACGGCATGGTGAAAATTGTTACTTTTCCACGCCAATCTTTCATCACAAATTGCGCTTGTCGTTTATCGATGGATATAGACAGGTAATAAAAGGCACAATAAACAAAAGTAAATAAAACAATGGCCCATGTTGAATTATTTAGCCATGCGTTAATCACGATAAAGTTGGTGAATGCCGATACAATCAAAGCGCCAATAAGTACTAAAAAAGTGCCGTTACTGATACGTGTTATTGGATGAAGCTCAGACCACTTAGGTCGAGTAAAATGCTCATCTTGATGGGCGCTATCCGTATCATTCTCAGGTGGCAGCGTTGCCCGCTTAGCAGCGAGCTCATTTTTTGCTGCCTGATAGCGTTCTGGAAAGGCCTGCTTATCAATATTTTCCAGAACGTCCTCAAGCTCTTCTATGCTATAAGCGGCGTAATTTGGTTGTTCGGTGATGGCAATACTCATTGATACTTCCTTGTAAACGCATCCTTTCTCTACGCGCTATTTCAGCGCCGTATGCACCGCATTAAGTGTTACCTACAATAAACTGCTACAAATTCCAGTACCAAATTTGGCATGTCGCAATGTTCACTTTACGCAGACTGTGCTTGGCTTTTTCTGCATCACGCTTAGACTCGTAAGGGCCCAGAATAACGCGGAACCAATCGCCGTTGCTGCCAGTGCTGTGTCTGATAAGCGCCTCTAAACCTTGGAATGCAATTTTGGCTTTCATCTCTTCAGCCTGCGCGCGGGTTCTAAACGAGGCGCACTGCATTAAATAGCGTTTGTCAGATTTTTCTTGCTCTTTGACCTCAACTTCTACTTCATATCCTGGAAGGGTCTTAATGTACTCCCATTCTTCTTCAGGAAGCTCAGGTAACGTCTCTTCTGTAGGAGCCACAGGTCGTGAAGCTTGTGTATCCACGTCGTCTTCTACATTGTCTTTTATTGACCACAAAAATGCACCAAAGCCAATCACCAATGCGAATACGCCAACAAGGCGCACAATAGGAAGTTTTCCAGAAACCGGGGCGTTAGATTGCGCATTTGATTGCGCGCTTCTGGCTGGTTTTCTACCTTTACCAGCCGGCTTCTTTTTTTGAGGAGAGCGTCCACGAGAGACATAATCGCGTTGAGCCATAGTCGGCAATATTCCTACTTGTTATCGTTGTTTGTATGCGTAAGAAAACGTCATATACCAAATCTTTATGAAGCAGCAGCTTTCCTGCACTTCAATCCTGCAGAAATTTTAACGTATTGCTACCCAACAAGCTAACTGAAATCGGTAGGATCAATATCTATCGACCACCTTACCTTCATTGCCTGTGGCAACGCCTGTAAAAATGGCAGCGCCAAACGCAGCGCATTGTGAAGCGGCGCACGCTTTTCATGACTGCATACCAGCATAAACCGAAACCTGCCTTGCCGCTTTTCAATCAAACAAGGAAACGGGCCATTTAACGCAATGGCATGCTGCTGGTGAAATACTTGCTTGCTGTCTTGTAAAAAGCGATAGGCCAAACTGCTGTCGGTCGCTTCTGCGCGAATGACAAACTGGCTAATAAATGGGGGAAGCCCTGCCGCTTTTCGCTCCATTAAAGCGTGTCTGGCGAAATGCCCATAGCCGTTATGTACTAAATCTTGTAGCAAAGGATGGTGGGGATTGTGAGTTTGCAGCCACATTTCACCGGGTTTACTGGCGCGCCCTGCTCTTCCAGCAAGCTGAGTTACAAGCTGAGCGAGCTTTTCTGGTGCTCTAAAATCGGCACTAAAAAGTGCACCATCACAATCTAGCACCGCCACTAAGGTTACATGCGGAAAATGGTGACCTTTTGATAGTATTTGGGTACCTACCAGCAGCTGGTACTCTTGGCGGTTTATTGCTTCTAGCGCCTGATGCAGTTTGTCTTTGCCCCGCACGGTATCGCTGTCTATTCGTACCTGCTTAACACCGGGAAATAAGCTTGCAAGCCCTTGCTCGACTTGCTCGGTGCCCGTACCCGCCGTAACTAATTCATTGTGATGGCACGCTTCGCAGTTTGATGGCATTGAGCGCATGCCGCCGCAGTGATGACACTGCAAACGGTTCTGCGCTTTATGCACCGTATACGGGCGGTCACAACGCTTACACATGACGGTTTCGCCGCAGTGATGGCAAAGCAGCGCTGGCGCATAGCCTCTGCGATTCACAAACACCAATACCTGATTTCCCTCGTTGATATGCTGGCGCATTATCGTTAGCAAGCCTTGCGAAATACCGTAGTGAATGGGTTGGTCACGCGCGTCCAACACATGCTGATGCGTGCTTTTCGCACCTCCCGCTCGCTTAGTTAACTGCAAATGGGCATAGCGACCGCTTAGCGCATTATTAAGTGTTTCGAGTGCGGGCGTGGCGCTGCCTAATAAAAGAGGAATATTGTGCTGCTTAGCCCGCATGGCTGCTAGGTCACGGGCGTGATAGCGAAGTCCATCTTGTTGTTTAAAAGACTCGTCGTGCTCTTCATCCACAATCAGCATGCCGGGGTTGTGCAGCGGGGTGAAAATAGCCGAGCGAGTACCGATGATTATCCCGAGTTCACCTGCTTTTGCTCGCTGCCATACATGTAACCGTTC
Source organism: Alteromonas sp. DY56-G5 (assembly GCF_041414725.1). Classification (NCBI taxonomy): domain Bacteria; kingdom Pseudomonadati; phylum Pseudomonadota; class Gammaproteobacteria; order Alteromonadales; family Alteromonadaceae; genus Alteromonas; species Alteromonas sp. DY56-G5. The sequence goes on from NZ_JANHZQ010000010.1 coordinate 93,245, forward strand.
TTTATCAGAAAGCTGAGAGTGTAAAACGCCCACTGCAATACCAAAGCGCTTTTCAAAGCGTGACACCGTTTGCGGCGTCAGCCCAATTTCTGGCACAAGTATAAGCACTTGTTTTCCGTCGCGCAGTAAGGGTTCGATAGCTTGAAGATACACTTCCGTTTTACCGCTACCGGTAACCCCTTCAAGCAAACTTACAGCGAAATTGCCCTGCTGACGATTAAGTGCGGCAATGGCAACCGACTGCTCAGTATCTGGAATTGGCTTTTCAGACACCGATAACGAGGCAAGCCAACTGCCTGACTTAAATTCGGGCGCGACTTCTTCAATGCTTATCAATGACTTTTCGACGAGCGCTTTGACCGCAGGTGCGCCATACTGCTTGCGCGCTTGGGATGCTAATAAGGCACCACCAGCCATTGCAGTAAAACAGGCTTGTTGTTTAGGCGCCCGCGATAACGTGTCTGCAGTCGTTTGCTTACCTTCTTCGGTAAGCATTAACATGTCTTGGGGTGTTGGCGCTGCTGACTCGCCTTTGCGTAATAAGACAGGCAGCATGGCGTGTAGCACTTCACCCGGCGCATGATGATAGTACTGCCACAGCCATTGGGCCATTTTCAACAACACCCCATCTATAATAGGGCTATCGTCCAGTACCGACTCAATAGCTTTTAGCTTGTTGGAGTTTTCAATGTCGCTTTCAGGTTTGTGTAGGGTTTCAACAACTACGCCCACAAGTTTGCGCGGACCGAAAGGCACAACCACTCTTACACCCGCACTTAGTGCGTTATCGTGGGTATACGTGAAAAGTTGGCGCAGTGGCACTGGCACGGCAACTTGGATAAAGGCCATTGCGAAGGTTCTACCTTATTTGACGATTGTTACAGCGCGTAATGCGCTTACTAAGCTTCTTATGTTGAAACTAATTATACTGAGGCTTCTTGCAGACCTATACGTTACAGCAAGTTGAGCTGCTAACAGCTAGCTACACATTTTGCCACTAGAGCATCTGGCCCAGCCTTGAAAGACAAATATTTAAACATACTTTACAGGTAAGCATAAAAGGAATGTTTTTTGTTTGGCCTTTTTATAAGGCTATCTTTTTATACGGCTACCTTGTCTAGCTCTCTTGTTTAGCATTTGGCCAAAAACCGCTTGATCAAGGCCCTGCCATCCTTTATTATGCGCCGCTCTTTTGCGATAGGCTGTTCTTTGAACGACTTATCATTTGAATTAAGTAACGTATGGTGTGCGACTTCGGGTTGTATAGCGATACGGCCTTATTATGTGAGGTAACCCAATGAAACAAGATATCCACCCAAAATACGAAGAAATCACAGCAACTTGCTCATGTGGTAACGTAATGAACATTCGTTCTACGCTTGGTAAAGACATCAACCTAGACGTATGTTCTTCATGTCACCCATTCTACACTGGTAAGCAACGTAACGTTGACACTGGTGGTCGTGTTGATCGCTTCAAGAAGCGTTTCGGTGCATTGGGCAAAAAGTAAGCCTGATATCGAGTTCAAAAAAAGCGCCTTTATGGCGCTTTTTTATTGCTTAAAATTCACGCTTCACACAAACAAGGTGTGCCAAACAGCGCTTTACCGCCGTTATCCTACGTCAGGCCTGTACCTAGCCAGTGTAACAAGCCCTGCAACTCGCCTTTCTGAAAACGTTTTTAGCTTAATTTACAACATCCAGCGTAACCTGAACTCAGTGAAGGTTTTTAACATTAGATAAATGCCTATCCCAATTGCCGCCACTCACTTTCTTACACTCTTCTTCGCTATCAAAATAAATACCAACGGGTGCTGACTTAATTGACGCCAAAGCAATATTCACTTGGTTTATGAAGTCTATATCCCAACCATTAGTTAACGCCCGCTGCTTCTCCTGCTCAGTATTAAACACGGCAATCACTTGCGGCGCTCTCCAATGTCCTACGTGAGTTAGCCAAACAAATCCATTATTGGTAGATTTTACGCTTTCACACACATCGGTTAGCACGGTTATTAGTTTTCTTTCTGTCATATCCTCGCCTTCAGCGCGAATTTTGAGTGGGCTTTCACAGGATTTTATCAGAAATATTGGATGGAGAATTAACGAGGTGTCTCCCTGCGTTCTATTTTCCTGATTTGGGTTTCTGTCCAATGCATTTATGAGAACGTAGATCCCTTTGATAGCTTTATTTTCCCCCTCCACACAATAGACCTACAGAATGTTATAACAAGTCAAAATAAATAGCATGAATGGCAATTATAGCCCCATTTTACTGGTCTAATTAGTATGCCTAACCTACATTGGTATATGAGAATTCTGATCAGATATGTACACAGTGATTGGCTGTGTTAGAGTTGCGATCGGCACTTTGATAGTGAGCATTAATTCTGTGAATAATGCATGACTTTCAAGACTTGTGGCGCTTTTGGGTACATAAACCAGAGGCTTGTATCCATTAAGGTATGTGAACAGAATCAGTAAAGGTTAACGCCTAGTCTGCTTTTCCACATGCCACCTTGGGGCCTATTGATGATTGCTGTAAAACAAAGATCAACAAGCCCTAGTGCTAACAACTATTTATAATCACTTTGTCATTACTTGGTTGTAACGCGCTTACGTTTATTATAACTATAACGACAATAAAATAGCTACAGAGCGTGAACGAAAACACCGATGAACCCTACATCTAAGGATACCTTTTTACATGTCAGATTTTAGACAACGCGCACTCGACTATCACGCCAAACCCACACCTGGAAAAATCCGCGTAGAGTTATCTAAGCCAGCCGACAGCGTGGACGACCTTGCTCTTGCCTATAGCCCAGGCGTTGCCGAGCCGGTCAGAGAAATAGCCGAAGATGCAGATAACGCCTATAAATATACGGGTAAAGGAAATCTGGTTGCCGTTATCAGTAACGGAACCGCGATTTTAGGATTGGGTAACCTAGGCCCACTGGCATCGAAACCTGTTATGGAAGGTAAAGCCCTTCTGTTTAAACGCTTTGCTGGCCTGGATGCCATTGACATTGAAGTGAAGCATCGTACGACCGAAGAGTTCATTAATACGGTAGCGAATATCGCCGACACATTTGGCGGCATTAACCTAGAAGACATTAAAGCGCCTGAGTGCTTTGAAATTGAACAAGAACTCATTAAGCGCTGTAAAATTCCGGTATTTCATGATGATCAGCACGGTACCGCTATTGTAACTGCAGCGGGCATGCTTAATGCTCTGGAAATTCAGGGTAAAAGCATAGAGAGCGCTAAAATTGTGTGTATGGGTGCCGGTGCAGCAGCGGTCGCTTGTATGGAACTGCTTATAAAGTGTGGTGCCCAGCGTGAGCGTATTTATATGCTAGACAGAAAAGGCGTTATCCATACTCGTCGCGAAGACTTAACTGAGCACAAAAAGCTATTTGCTAACAATACTGACAAGCGTACGCTTGAAGATGTAATGGAAGGCGCGGACATTTTTGTTGGTGTGTCAGGACCGGATGTTTTACCACCAGAAACACTGGCCTTGATGGCTGAAAACCCAATTGTATTTGCATGTTCTAACCCAGACCCTGAGATAAAGCCTGAACTTGCTCACGAAGTACGTAAAGATCTTATTATGGCTACCGGACGCTCGGACTACCCTAACCAGGTTAACAACGTACTGTGTTTCCCGTTTATTTTCCGTGGAGCACTAGATGTTCGTGCAACGGCCATTAACGATGAAATGAAAGTAGCGGCAGTAGAAGCCCTTCGTGCTATCACGAAGGAGCCTGTACCAGAAGAAGTACTAGCTGCCAGTAAGAGTACTAGTCTGACATTTGGTAAGGAGTACATTATTCCTAAACCTATGGACCCGCGTTTATGCGAGCGTATTGCTACCGCCGTATCTAAGGCTGCGATTGAATCTGGCGTTGCACGCGTGCCTGAAAGCCCAGAAGAATAAAATTCTGGCGCATAAAGCAAAAAAATGGAGGGGCTAGTGCCCAACCTTTATTTGCTAAAAGGTGCGCTTAGAGAATACAAGTACATAAAAAACGGCGCCGTGTTGTAGGTTATCAACTAGCAATAACTTACAACAAAGCGCCGTTTCTCTTTAATACCAAATATCAGTCGTCTTCCGACACATCGTTTTCGAAGCTTGGATCAATGCCCATTTCTTCCATAATGCGTCTTGCTTCAGCCGGTACGCGATTGGGATTGTCTTTGCGCAGGTCATCATCGTTAGGCAATGGTTGACCGGTAAACGCATGCAAAAATGCTTCGCACAACAGTTCTGAATTAGTGGCGTGACGCAGATTATTGATTTGGCGGCGAGTACGCTCATCAGTAAGCGCCTTAAGCACATTAATAGGTATAGAGACAGTGACTTTCTTTACCTGTTCGCTCTTCTTGCCATGCTCTGCGTAGGGGTGAATATATTTACCGTTCCATTCTGCCATTGTACTAACTCGGTCTACTCTTTTTTATGTTATGAAGAGAAATTCTAAACAAGTTCACGAAAAGGTCAATTGAGCAGTGTAAACCTCTTGACGTCTAGACATATATTCTTTAATTTAGACGTCTAAACGTCTATAAGAATACATTTTTGAGAGAAAAAGCCATGGTTTCTTACGCACAAGGTATCGATGCATTAAACCAGTCCCTGTCGGAACTGCGTGATATTGATGTATCTTTTGAATTCTTTCCGCCTAAAACGGAAGCCATGGAACAGACCCTGTGGAAGTCAGTTGAACGTCTCGCGCCACTAAAGCCAAGCTACATGTCGGTAACCTACGGCGCGAATAGCGGTGAGCGTGACAGAACCCACGACGTTGTAAAACGCATTCAGCAGCAAACCGGTGTCGCGGCGGTTCCTCACTTGACCTGTGTTGATGCTAGCCGTGATGAGCTTAAGCAAATTGCAAAAGACTACTGGGACTCAGGTATTCGCCGTATTGTTGCGCTTCGTGGCGATTTACCGCCAGGAGTAGAAAAAACAGAGATGTATGCCTCTGATCTTGTTGCCTTGCTAAAAGACGTTGCCGATTTTGATATTTCTGTTGCTGCCTATCCAGAGAAGCACCCTGAAGCACCAAATGCGCAGTTTGATTTACTAAACCTCAAGCGCAAAGCAGAAGCAGGTGCCACAGAAGCGATAACCCAGTTCTTTTTCGATACGAGTGTGTACCTTCGATTTAGAGACCGTGCAGCCGCAGCGGGTGTCGACTTAGATATCGTTCCGGGTATTTTGCCGGTAACCAACTACCAAACACTGGTGAAATTTGCGGGGTTCACAAATGTTCATGTGCCGGGATGGTTACACAAAATGTTCGACGGCCTTGATGCCGACGACCAAGCCACACGTAACCTAATAGGTGCTAACATCGCCATGGATCAGGTAAAGGTATTGGCTAAAGAAGGGGTAAAACACTTCCATTTCTATACGTTGAACCGCAGTGAATTAAGCTACGCCATCTGTCACATGCTAGGTGTGCGCTCAGGCACTTAATACATACAACAATCAGGATCGTGCTGACATTTTTGAATGAAGCACTCCTCAATAGGCGCAGTCAATGCGCCTTTGTTGTATAAAGCCTGCATTAAACTTTGCCACCAAGGCCGCCCGCAGTTACCATCTGATATAACATGTAATGAACTATCGATGCTTTATAACAGTCCGCATAGATAAGACCGCGCTGTTTACCATTTACACGGTATCGTCAGGAGAAATTGAGTGGATTTAGACAAGGTTAAAGCCTTATATAACAATGTTACTCCTCAGGTTAGAGATCTCTTTAGCATCTTCATAAAGCGCTGTAGAGAAGACAATATTACTATCTCTGCTGGGCACTTAGCCTATGTAACGTTGTTATCTTTAGTACCATTTATCATGGTGACCTTTACCATTATGTCGGCTTTTCCTGCCTTCGCGTCTGTAAGAAGTAAGCTAGAGCATTTTGTTTTTAGCAACTTTGTTCCTACCGCCAGTGATGTGGTACATAAATACATGACCGATTTTGTGGGCAATGCCTCACAAATGAGTGCCATTGGTATTTTGTCGCTTCTTGTCGTTGCGTTAATGCTCATATCAAACGTAGATAAAACCTTAAATAGAATTTGGCGCACGCAAAGTGACAGACCTATTGTGTATACCTTTGCTATTTACTGGATGGTAATCACGCTTGGCCCTATGTTGATTGGCTCTAGTGTAGTGGTCAGTTCTTATTTGACTGGATTAGCGGCGTTCACTGAAGAATACACACCAGGTCTTGGTACTTTCTTACTCAGCCTTGTACCCAGCGGTGCAGCCATGCTTGCATTCACCATTTTATACATGGTGGTGCCGAATAGACGAGTGTTTGCTCGTCATGCTTTCGTAGGTGCCATTGTAGCCACTATTGCTTTTGAAATTACTAAGTCAGGTTTTGCACTTTATGTTACAAACTTCCCCTCGTACGAACTTATTTATGGCGCGCTTGCAGTGGTGCCTATTCTGTTTTTATGGGTGTATTTGTCGTGGATAATTGTGCTGTTTGGTGCAGAGTTTACGTGCAGTCTAGGCGAAGCTTTCGAAAACCGTAAAGCAGAAAACGAACCGCGCAAAGTCCCTCAAGAATAATTAGCCCACATGTTTAAAATAAAAAAGGGAGCTTCTCGCTCCCTCTCTATATATTACTGCTTAAAAGCTAGTTTTTCATTGAAGAAATAAACGCATCAGACTCTGCAATAGCAGAATTCATTTGTCTGATAAGCTGAGCGACGTTGTTCTCGATAGTAGAGAGCTCGCCCTGCAGCGCGCCTATCGCGCTGGCATTTAAATTGTGCTTCAAGTACAGCACATTATCTTGAAGCGCGCTTAATACCGGCGGCATTTTACTTTCCGCTTTGCGCATAGCCGTCATTAGTGAAGCGTAACGACGTTTAGTTTCGCGAAGCTTCGCCGCACTATCTCGCTTCAGCGATGCGTTCTCATACTTCTCTAGCTCTTCAGACCATTCATCGAATAAAGCCTCAGCTACACTTTCCACCTTGTCTATACGTGAACTCACTTCTTCCGAGGCGGCAACACTATCTTCGTACTGACCGTTTAATCGATTGTAAACATCTTCAAGTTCACCGCCATCAAATGCAACGGCCGCGCTGAATGCCTCCAGCGCCGAATTAAACTGCTCTTGAGCGTCTTCTTGTGATTCTTTCGCGTTTTCAACGCGGTCTACTAAGATATCACGCTTTTCAACGCCCACCTTTTCCCATGCTGCGTAATATGCAGACTGACACCCACTAAGGGCAAGCATAGCAACAAATGCTGATGCAAGTAGCTTCATGCGGTTACTCCACCTCTAAAGCGCGCTGCGCTTATAATACTGATTAGATGCAAAATGGCACCTAATGGCCAGAATACGATAGCAAGAACGACGGTCGCAGCCAGGGCATAGCACACGCCTACGGTAATGAAATAGAACAGCGCGCCCAGTATTCTGCCTTGAACCAAATGACCTAAACCAGGAATAAAGAAGTTACAAATTGCGGCGATTACATTACCGCCCGATCCTTGACCTGCCATATAAACATCCTCGCATTTATGACTATAATATGATTAGCTAGCACGTAATGACACTTGTTCTATAGTATACACTTAAGATTTATCGCTTATTTTACAAGCATAAACAGCGTTGAAGCAGTCAGCACGCAACCGTTTGTATAACAATAAACTAAACTAAAACAGGCACTCACACAACGCGCAGAAACAAAATGAAACGACTTTACCCCGATGTTACCTACTATGAAAATGGATTTATCGAAGTGGGAAGTGGGCATTCGCTTTACTTCGAGCAAAGTGGTAATCCAAACGGCATCCCCGTGCTCTTTATTCACGGAGGCCCAGGTGCAGGCTTACCCCCTAATTACAAATGCTTTTTTGACAGCAATAAGTATCGCATTGTCGGCTATGAGCAACGTGGTTGCGGCCGCTCTACGCCTATAGCTGACACGCTAAATAACGACACATGGTCGAATGTTGAAGATATCGAAGCATTACGTACACACCTTTCAATTCCAAAATTTCTCTTGTTTGGCGGTTCGTGGGGTTCGACACTCGCCCTGCTCTACGCGTTAAAGTACACGCCGCGAGTGACAGGACTCATTCTACGTGGCGTATTTTTAGCTCGACAGGAAGACAGGGATTGGTTTTTATCGCCAAATGGCTGTGCAGCTCAGTTATTTCCCGAGTATTACCGGAAATTTACAAAAGATGTGCCTAAGCCTGTGACCTCTAATTCAGTGTGTGATTTCTATAGCGCAATGGTGCGTTCTAGCAATGATGTACTAAGACATTCAGCGCTTAAAAGATGGTACCAATGGGAAGAGAGACTTTCTCGTATAACGCTACCACCTGGTGTGGGTGATTCGACAACTAATTACCCTATGCAGCTGGTCACCTGTTTAGCCACATTGGAATGCCATTTCCTATCTAATCAATGTTTCCTAGATGAAAACTATATTCTTGAAAACATTAGCAAAATAAGTCATATTCCTGGAACAATTGTACATGGTCGTAACGACATGATCTGCAAAACAGAAGCGGCGGAGGCACTTCACAAAGCGTGGCCTCAAAGTCAGCTACAAATTATCCCCGACGCGGGGCACAGTACTTCCGAGCCTAGTATAGGTTACGCGCTCTGCCGTGCTACCCGCGACATGTCTCGCTTTATTCAGGAGTCGTCGAAGTGATAGGACTAATTCAACGCGTATCGGAAGCCAATGTCACCGTTGCCGGTAATGTTATCGGCGAAATTGGTAAAGGCATGTTGGTGCTCTTGGGTGTTGAGAAAGAAGACGGTGACGCGGAAATAGAGAAACTAGCAAATAAGCTCTGTCGATATCGCATGTTCAGTGACGAAGACGGAAAAATGAATCTAAATGTTGAGCAAGTGGGAGGCGAAATACTGGTGGTCTCTCAGTTCACACTCGTAGCCGATACGCAGAAAGGTAATCGTCCTGGTTTTTCACGCGGTGCATCGCCAGAACACGGCCAAGCCATTTATGAAAAGTTCGTTCAGTCTCTAAAAAATAAAGGTATGGTAGTGGCCACCGGCGAGTTCGGCGCTGATATGCAAGTAGGCCTAATTAATGACGGCCCCGTCACCTTTCAATTTAGCGTTTAGCGGGTAAAATCGTACGCTTCGTCAGCATCCCAAACTTGCTTACATAATTAAGCTTGTACCGCATGTATTCTTACGTTTAAATACTCGTTCATTCATTTAAGAAGGCCGGTTTATTGTGTACAAGGTAGTCACACCAAAAAGCGATGCCGAGTTTGAAGCCTATTTTCATTTTCGGTGGGAACACTTACGCCAGCCATGGAATTTCCCTCCAGGCTCTGAAAAAGACGAATATGAACAAGTCGCAGAGCACCGTATTATTACTAACCGAAATGGCGAAATTGTAGCTTGCGGCCGTGTGCATTTGAACACAGCCGAAGAGGCACAAATTCGTCATATTGCGGTTCACCCAGGCCATCAACGCAAGGGCTTAGGCCAAATGATCATGGCCGCACTCGAAAACGTTGCGAAAGACTTGGGCGCCGAGCGCGCTGTAACGAACAGCCGCGAAATATCTATCGACTTTTTTAGCGCATGTGGCTTTGAAGTTGAGCGTGAAGCGCCTAACGAACTAGGCATGCTGAAACGTCAACAAATGGTCAAGAAGTTCACTGAAAACAACACATTAGTACTTCACCCTAAGTGGTGTAAATCACTGCAAGAGACATGGTCTGAGACCATTCCCATTACCGAGCACATGGGAATTAAGCTTTACCAGTACACAGGCCGCACGCTTGAAACCCGTGCATCATTAAACAAAAACATCAATATTCACGGCACTATGTTTGCTGGCAGTATTTTTTCTTTAGCTACACTAACTGGCTGGGGCATGATTTACCTGCAGCTTAAAGAGCGTGGATTAGACGGTGACATTGTATTGGGCGATGGTGATATTCATTACCACAAACCCATCACGATGAAACCAAGGGCAATCTGTAATATTGAAACCTTGTCTGGAAAATTCAAGCCGCTAGAGAACGACAACAAGGCAAGGTTTGAGCTGAGTGTGGCAATTTTAGATGGCGACACCCCTGTGGCGGAATTTGAAGGGGTATTCTACGTACTTCCTCCCTCTAAAAATGAAGAAGAGTAGCGTTACGGATTAGCGATCATCACTAATTCGTACGAGCCGTCACTAAGAACAAAAATCCACTCATAAAAAAAGCGCCGTTAAGGCGCTTTTTTCGTCGTTAAGCTATTTGTAAGCTATGCACTGCGTATACTACGCGACCATAGCTGCTTGAAGCTTTTTCATCGCGTTCTTTTCAATTTGACGAACACGCTCTGCAGAAACCTGATATTTATCAGCTAAGTCTTGCAGAGTAATCTTGTTGTCTGCTAACCAACGAGTTTCGATGATATCTTGGCTACGCTCGTCTAGCGTTTTAATCGCTGAGTACAAGCGCTTGCTCGCCGCTGTATCCCAGTCGTTGTTGATTACGTCAGTTTCAACATCTGAAGATTTGTCTTCTAAATACTGAACTGGCGCAAAGTTACCTGTTTCATCTTCGTCCGCAGTTAAATCGAACGCTTGGTCTTGAGAGCTCATACGCGCTTCCATTTGAAGCACTTCTTTTGTACTCACGCCTAATTCGTTCGCTACTGTTTGCACTTCGTCATGAGTAAACCAACCAAGACGCTTCTTCGCCTTACGAAGGTTAAAGAACAGTTTGCGCTGCGCTTTGGTTGTCGCAACTTTCACTATTCGCCAGTTTTTAAGTACAAACTCATGAATTTCTGCTTTGATCCAATGTACCGCGAAAGAAACCAAACGTACGCCCACTGTTGGGTCGAAACGCTTAACGGCTTTCATCAGACCGATGTTACCTTCTTGAATTAAGTCGGCTTGTGGTAAGCCATAACCTGAGTAAGATTTTGCAATGTGCACTACAAAACGAAGATGCGACATTACTAGCTTACGAGCGGCTTGTAAGTCTTCGTCTTCGCGAAGGCGCACTGCCAACTCGCGCTCTTCCTCAGCGCTAAGCATATCAATGCTGCTTACAGCTTGGATGTAGCCTTCAATGCTACCGCTGTGTGGCACTGACAGGGCCATAGATTGCAAATTGTTGCTCATTGTTCACCTCATTTATTGCCGCTTCATATTAGCAAAGTAACCGAAGCTGCGCGAGACCTAATTAAGATATGAAGTCTAACCGATATGTAGGTATAGCGACTATTTCTACAATATCAAGACCTAAATTAAGAAAAAAAGTTCAACTTTAAAGCTTGCGGTCCATTTACGAATGCATTCACCGCAAACACTAAGCCTAGACTATCGACTTCACATCGAATGACACGCTGCACTTTCTGGCGTCGTGCCTTTGGGTCGGTCATTTAACCACTACATCATTATACTTTAATTACACATACCAAAGTGAAGGCTAATCTCACTGGTATGAAATCCAACGCTTATTTATTACACGCTAGTTATCCGAAATATAAGATTTTCACTAACTCTAAGATAAGTCAGCAAGGTGCCTACGCGTCAATACAGTATATAAACATTGCATATGTCATCTTATACCTTGCTTTTCTGGCTGGAAACTGAAAATAATAGATTGGATTAATCGATTTTGCACTACAACCGCTGTACAGCATTTTCCAGACAACAATTATAAAAGACTGGAAGGGAAATACTTAAGGAAAGGAGTAAGGCAAGTGAAGCAAAGAGGATCTTGATGTTTGCTTACGTCGCTAGACAGCCAATATTTAATGTAAACAGAGAAGTTTACGCCTACGAACTACTTTTTCGTGTTGGAGAAGATAACTGCTTTCCCGATATACCTCCTGACGAGGCTACCTCGAAAATTCTTACCTCTACCCATTTAAGCTTAGGTATTGAGGAGATAACCGGAGATAAGAAAGCCTTCATTAACTTTCACCGCGATACACTAATGTTTCGTTTTCCGACCTCTCTGGATGCAAGCAAAGTGGTCATTGAGATTGTAGAAACCGTTGACGTTGATGATGCGCTGGTAGCCGCTTGCAAACATATTCGAGGTCTTGGCTATCCTATTGCTCTTGACGATTATGACATGAAAGGCAAGTGGGAAGCTTTCATTCCATTTACCAGGATAGTCAAAATTGATATTACAGAGATCCCCCACGAAAAAATTCCCGCCCTTGTCGAACGCTTCAAGTCGAACAAAATACAGTTGGTTGCTGAAAAAATTGAGACCTATGAAGAATTCAATAAATTCAAAGATATGGGTTTCGACTACTTCCAAGGATACTTTCTAGCTAAACCCGAAATTGTAAGGCACAGAAAGTTAGGGCCCAGCAGCCTAACTATGATGGAGTTACTTACGCTAAGTAGCCAAGCAAAACTTAATTTCGATGAAGTAAACAAAATCATTGAACGAGATCCCTCGCTTACCTACTTACTGCTGCGGTTTATCAACAATCCTCTGGTCAACAAGCGACATAAAATAACGTCACTTAAACACGCGTTAACCTTCATGGGCGAAGTAGAAGTGAAGAAGTTCATATCATTGCTGGCTCTTGCAAACCTAAGCGATGGTCAGCCTACTGAGCTAATGCAAATGGCGCTTGTTCGCGCAAAGTTCTGTGAACTGGTCTACACCCAGCTTAAAGGTGCCGATGACCCGTTAAAAGGTTTTCTTACTGGCCTGCTTTCTTTGCTTGATGCCATGATGGAACAGCGAATTGACGATTTGGTCAGCAAGGTTCCAATTAGTGACGACGTTAAAGATGCCCTGTGCGGAAGCCCTGGTGTGCTTCGCAACTGCCTGACGCTATCACAATTCTTTGAAAGAGCTAAATGGACGGGCATTCAGCAATTCGCAACAAAGTATGGTGTTAAACAGAGTCTTCTGCATAGTTATTACAACGAAGCGATAAAGTGGGCTAAACACATTCATAAGGCCGCTTTGAACGACAACTAAGCCTACGATTACGCCAGTTGATGTGAAATTAATCGTTGAATAGTTGTTAGATTGCGCTTACATATCATAGACTAGGGTCAGTTCTTTTGGATTACACATTAAAGAACACCTAACCTTAGCGCTAGCTAAGCCTCTAAATATAACAATAAAAATAACCTTAACCGTGTTGTATCAGGAATAGATTATGTTCGCGTTTATAGCTCGCCAGCCTATTTTAGATAAAAGCAAAAGTGTTTTCGCCTATGAGCTTCTGTTCAGAGATGGCAAGTCTGGTGCTTATCCGGAACATAACGAAGAGAAAGCTAAGTATATTTCTGAGCACTTCCATCCACTTGGGCTTGATGATATCAGCGGCGAAAAAACGTCTTTTATCACGTTCTCGTCAGATACAATTATTTCGCGCTTTCCTACATCGCTTAACCCTGAGTCGGTAGTGGTTGAACTGGCTGATCCATCCGACAACACCAGCGGACTATTCGAAGCATGCCAGCACATAAAGCAACTTGGCTTTAAGCTAGCTATCGATGATCCCATGATGGTGGGTTCAAAACACGACATATTTCCTCTTATCGATATTGTGAAAGTCGATGTGACAAAAACCCGCTTTGAAACCATTGAAAAGCACATTCCGCGCTATCACGATGCGAACGTGCAATTAGTGGCGGAACAGGTTGATACGCAAGATAATTTTTCAACGTGCGTAGATTTGGGTTTCGACTTCTTCCAGGGTTATTTTTTCTCGCAACCGGAAGCACGTATTCTACGACAGCTTCCTGCGTCTAAAATGAACATTGTTGATTTGATGGGCGAAAGCTCTAGCAGCGACTTTGACATAGACCGTATCAGCCAAATTATAGAGCGAGACGCCACCTTAAGCTTCTTATTGCTGAAGTTTATCAATAACCCCACTATTAATAAGCGTTACAAAATTACATCACTAAAGCACGCGCTTAATTACATGGGTGAAGTAGAGATTAAGAAATTCATCGCTTTATTAAGTTTAACGAACTTAGGCGATGAAAAGCCCCTTGAAATCATTCATATGTCTTTAGTTCGCGCTAAGTTTTTCGACTTACTTGCTGAGCGTAGAGGTCTTAGAAATAATCCGCCCATCTCCTTTTTGGTTGGTTTATTTTCGCTTCTTGAAGGGTTACTTGATCAGTCTATGACAGACATTGTAAAGCAGCTGCCGCTTTCCGATGAGGTTAACGATGCACTACTTGGCAAGAACTTAGAAATGAACAGCTATATGACTTTGGTTCGCGCCTTTGAAAGCGCCCTTTGGATGAATGTCATAAAACAAGCTAAAGTGCTTAATATTGACCAGAAGCAGCTGCATATGCTGTATAACCAAGCCATCATTTGGGGCAATGGAGTGCGCAGCGCTATCTCCTCACACTATCCCCGTGCGATAGCTTAAGTACAAAACTAAGAACACGCCTACTTACCGCCAATAACGTCATACAGTGACTTATATATTTCGCACTGTAGGCGTGTAAGTATACTCACGTCTACGACTACTTGGGCTCTATTTCCCTTACATGACGCTGCACAGAGATAAGTGAGCCCAGTAAACCGAGCAGCACCGATAGTCCCAGCATAGTCAGCAATGCAGAACCGGTTAATCCGGTAATGTTGAAATCCTTCTGATACATAGCGGCAAACGTAGTGATGCTGCTATCCATCCACCATAGTATGATAATAACGGCAAACCACGCCATTAGTCCGCCCAATAGGCCATACCAGAAGCCTGTATATAAAAACGGGCGATGGATAAACGCATCGGTTGCGCCAACCAGCTTCATCACCACGATTTCGTCATACTTGTTCAAAATATTCAGACGAATGGTGTTACCAATAATTAGTACAACGGCGATGAAAAGTAGTAATCCTATTAGCGTAACCAAGTCTCTAGCAATATCGATAACGGCATATAGTCGCTCTAACCATTCGATATCCAGTTTGCCAATATCAACTTCACGCTGCTGTCGCAGCTTATCTAGCAGTGCTTTGGCTGCCGTCGGTGACGCGTGTTTTTCGTTTGGCGTTACTAGTACTACATCAGGCAGTGGGTTTTTCTCTAGATAGGCGATGGCATCGCCCAATCCTGACAAGTGCTGAAATTCTTTAAGCGCATCATCCGCTGGAATATAAACAACGCTGTCTATTTCAGACCAGCTGTTTAATCGTGCCACCAGCTGTTGCGAACTTGCCGCGTTGATATTTGGCTTTAAAAACAGAGATATTTCTGAAGCCTGATCCCAGCCTGCTGTAATTTTCTCAGTATTTTTCACCATGATATAAAGCGTACTAGGTAGCGTAATACTCAGGCCTAGTACCCCAATAGTCATTAAAGATGCCAGCGGCTGACGCCACAGCTCTCCAAGACTCGCCAGCGCTTGGCGCACATGGCTGACAAAGAACATCACAATAGATTGAATAAAGCCCACTTTGGCAGAAGACGCCCCTTTTGCACGCCCTTTAAACAAAATACTCATGACCAGGCTCCTTCACTGCTGGCTGAACTTGTGCCATCAAGATCATCAGTAAGGCCATCGGTGATCATTTGACCATTTTTGAGGGTCAGCGTGCGATAACGCATGCGAGCAATCAGCCCTAAATCATGGGTTGCAATAAGTACTGACACGCCCGCTTGATTGAAGTCTTCGAAAAGACGAATAATTTCCATAGAAAGCTTGGGGTCGAGGTTACCGGTCGGTTCGTCTGCCAGCAGTAACGGGGGTTTATTTACTACTGCTCGCGCGATCCCCACTCGCTGCTGCTCACCACCAGACAACGTAATAGGCAGGCAACGCGCTTTATCTCTTAGCCCTACCATTTCAAGCGCAGCTTCTACGCGCTTGCGAATTTCTTTGTGGGTGTAACCCTCAATGACTAGCGGTAACGCCACGTTGTCAAAAACCGACTTGTCCATTAGCAGCTGGTGACTTTGGAAGATCATGCCGATATCGCGGCGTATATAGGCAATATCTCGACGGGTAATGGCGTTAAGGTCGTGGCCATTAATAAGAACGCGCCCTACTGTTGGGCGCTCCATTAGGCTGATAAGTTTAAGTAGCGTGCTTTTTCCTGCGCCAGAATGCCCTGTTAAAAAGGCCATTTCACCCGGCGCAATATGAAAATTCACCTTGCTTAGCGCACGTTGTCCGCCCGGATAAGTTTTGCTTACCTGCTCAAACTTTATCATTATTTTTCCCTACCGCTTTGCTGGTTTTAGCTTTCAGGTGTGTCCATTTCGCTAAACAACGCATCAATAAATTCTTGTCCATCAAACTGGCGTAAATCATCAATACTTTCGCCAACACCTATATACCTTATAGGAATTTTAAACTTATCGGCAATAGAGAATATAACGCCGCCTTTCGCTGTACCGTCTAACTTGGTTAGTGTGATGCCTGTTAAGCCCACGGCTTCGTTAAACAACTTGGCTTGGCTAATGGCGTTTTGCCCTGTACCTGCATCCAATGTAAGCATAACTTCGTGAGGCGCATTCGGATTAATTTTCTTCATTACGCGAACCACTTTCTTAAGCTCTTCCATCAAGTTGTTCTTATTCTGCAGGCGCCCTGCCGTGTCGGCAATAAGGATATCTGTGCCGCGCGATTTTGCTGCTTCTAGTGCATCGTAAAGTACCGATGCACTGTCAGCGCCAGTGTGCTGTGCGATAACCGGAATATCGTTGCGCTCGCCCCATACTTGAAGCTGTTCAACCGCCGCCGCTCTAAAGGTATCACCCGCAGCAAGCATCACTTTCTTACCTTCTTGCTGGAACTGCTTAGCCAGCTTACCAATAGTCGTGGTTTTACCTACGCCATTTACGCCAACCATTAAGATAACGAACGGACCTTCACTGGAATCATGGGCCTGCATCACTTCTGACAGAGGCTGATTCACTTGAGACAACATTCCCGACATTTGCTGCTTCATGATCTCCAGCAAGGCTTCGGCATCTTTTAAATCTTTTCGAGAAGCACTATCGGTTAGGTGATCGATGATTTTTTGCGTAGTATCCATGCCCACGTCAGCGACTAACAGCTGAGTTTCAAGGTCTTCATAGAGCTCATCATCAATGGTTTTGCCTTTAAACAGGCTTACTATGCCGCTACCTAAATTCTCTTTTGTACGAGATAGGCTTTCTTTTAAACGTGCGAATAACGACTTTTTCTCTTTCGGCTTTTCTTCGGCTTTGGCTTTAGCTTGCGCTTCAGCCTCTGCCTTTGCGCGAGCCTCTTCTTCCGCTTGCGCCTTCGCCTGTGCTTCAGCCTCTGCCTTTGCGCGGGCTTCTTCTTCCGCTTGGGCTTTCGCCTGTGCTTCAGCCTCTGCCTTTGCGCGCGCTTCTTCTTCGGCTTTAGCCTTCGCCTGTGCTTCAGCTTCTGCCTTTGCGCGAGCTTCTTCTTCCGCTTGCGCCTTCGCCTGTGCTTCAGCTTCTGTCTTAGCGCGGGCCTCTTCTTCCGCTTGTGCCTTCGCCTTTGCTTCAGCTTCTGCCTTTGCGCGGGCTTCTTCTTCCGCTTGGGCTTTCGCCTGTGCTTCAGCTTCTGCCTTTGCACGCGCTTCTTCTTCAGCTTTAGCCCTCGCCTGCGCTTCAGCTTCTGCCTTTGCGCGAGCTTCTTCTTCCGCTTGGGCTTTCGCCTGTGCTTCAGCTTCTGCCTTTGCACGAGCTTCTTCTTCCGCTTGTGCCTTCGCCTTTGCTTCAGCCTCTGCCTTAGCGCGGGCCTCTTCTTCCGCTTGAGCCTTCGCCTGTGCTTCAGCTTCTGCCTTAGCGCGGGCCTCTTCTTCCGCTTGCGCCTTCGCCTTTGCTTCAGCTTCTGCCTGTAAGCGAGCTTCTTCCGCTTGGGCTTTTTGTTTATCTGCTTTTTTGTTCTTACTGAACCAGCCAAAAAGTTTCGACATCGTTAGGACAAATCCTTATAAATTCTTAGCAATTTCGGCTACACTTGCCGCCTAATGTATGAACGCATGATACCATTGTCAGCCACTATGAAGCGAGTTTCTCGCCCTACTCGGGCACCATCTTCTGCAAAAAAACCTTATTCATCCCAAAAAGGGAAAAAATCAGGGAAAACCCAAAGCACAAATAGTCCTGGGCAAATACGCATTATCGGTGGCCAATGGCGTGGTAGAAAGTTACCCGTACTCAATGCAGAAGGGTTAAGGCCAACTACAGACAGGAACAAAGAAACTTTGTTTAACTGGTTAATGCCTTACATAAACGATGCACGCTGCTTGGATGTATTTGCGGGTTCTGGTGGGCTAGGTTTAGAAGCTCTGTCTCGCTATGCAGCACATTGTGATTTTATAGAGCTGGATAAACAGGCAGCAAGCCAGCTTAAAAGTAATCTTACCTTATTAAAAGCAAATGAACTGGCGTCAGCAACCGTTCATCAAGGGGACGCACTAGGTATTTTAAAAGGCATCAGCCAAGCGCCTTACGATATTATTTTTGTCGATCCGCCTTTTGCGAAATCATTGGTAGCACCTACGCTGGCTGCGCTAGAAGATAACAAACTTGTTCATAGTGGTAGCGTGGTGTATTTAGAGCACGAAAGTGCGCTAACAACGCCCGCTCTCCCCGCCCATTGGCAAATTATTAAAGACAAACAAACTAGCGCGCTGCGCTATATGCTAATTGAGATATGTTGATTGATAACGATTGAAGTGCCTCAATTGAGGAGAGATAAGCCGTGACCTTTAAGTACACGGCTTTTATTGAGCATAAGAGCTAAGGATCTGTTGCTCGTTTTACCTAAGCAAGATCAAGTTGCGTTGTCATTAAAGCTCAAGACCAATATTGGAGATTCCAGCTTCCAAGGCAAGTGCTTTCATTTCATCTGCCGCTTTCGCTGGGTATTTGGCTTGCTCTACATAATCAAGCAATTCGTTTTGTACCTCAACTTCAAACTCCATCAGCGGATGCCCTTTTACAGTCTCGTCATCGGCTTCTTCGCTTTCTAGCAAATAGGCTTCTACGCTGCCTTGCGATAACTTGCTGATGACCACTGCGCCTTGCGGATCGTCGCCTGCCATCAAATTTAGCAAACCAGCTAGACCAATAGCTGCATCAATTGCTGGATAAACGCCATAGTTGTCATGCTCACTGGTATCAGGTGTAGCCACTTCAACTTTCTCAAGCTGTACCGCAATGTTGAATTTGCTCTTGGGTGATTTCAACGTTTCCCACGCCAAATTCAAACAGTTGCGCAATGCGCTTGCATCACCACTTTCCGTTAATTCACAGAAAAGCGTGTAGTTGGGTAGCATACGCTCAAGTAATGCAGCACCGAATGCAACGGCTTTCCAGCCTTCCAAGGCGCGAACGCGCCCAAAGGTATTAAGTTTTTGCTTTGCCATTTAAAGGGCTCCAGTGGCATGCATGAAATATTGGGTAACGCCATCCAGCAACATTTGGATAGCAATCATAACTAGGATCATACCCATTAATCGCTCCATCGCAACTAGACCGCGCTCCCCCAGAATTTTATGGAACACATTTGAAAATAGTAAGATCACTGCGCTTATCGACCATGAAGCCGCAAGCGCAATCGACCAGTCAGCCATTCTGTCTGGCGCTTGGTTGGCAAGAAGAATAAGCGCAGCCAGCGTTGAAGGGCCCGCTATCATAGGAATAGCTAGAGGTACTAGAAAAGGTTCTTCACCTACAGCTAATCCACTGGGGTTGCCAGATGATGGAAAAATCATTTTAAGCGCAATAAGGAACAGAATAATTCCCCCAGCGATACTTACTGTCTCTTGTTCCACGTTCAGAAAATTGAGAACCGATTGGCCACTGAACAAAAAGAGAAACAGGATGCCAAGAGCAAATAATAATTCTCGAATTAGGATGACTTGACGACGCTTTGGTTCTATCGATTTGAGTACCGACATGAACACAGGGAGGTTACCTAAGGGATCCATGATCAAAAAGAGCATGATGGCAGCAGACCAAGTATCCATTTTTTTACTGTCTCCGGTTGTGAGGCTAAGCCCGTTTGCGCGTAAACCATTGAGTATAACTCAAAGTTCTTACAGATGGTCGTTTTAGGCGCGCAATGGTAAACCAAGCTGACTTAGTTAAAAACACCTTTTAAGGCATGATTGTTTTTCATTTATCTAGAGCCTGCAAAAAATACTCGAAAAATAACGAAAGTGCGCTTTACTAAAGCGTAGGGAGAAGTGTTTGTCATTTCTAAGCGGTGTTTTCGCCTTATTCACGGTCAGAATTCAAACAGCCCAATTGGCTTTTTCTACACCTTTTGGATAATGTCTTATCTCCAGAGCTTTTGATGTAATAGTGGGTAACATCATTTTGTTTAACGTTTTGTTCTGCGCATTGTTCGGCGTTGGAACCTGTTAATCCTCAATAAGAACAACCAAAAATAGGAAATATTGCAATGAGTTTGATGACTGTTAAAGAAGTGGCTGCTTTTCTTGGCGTACAAGAAGTGCGCGTAGAGCGCCTTGAGCGTGAAAGCCTTTTGGTTTCGAAAGATAAAGACACCGACGGTAACCCACTTTTCGACAGTGGCGACGTTGAACGCTATAAAACGCTAGCCGAGCGTTTAGGCGGGATCTAATTTACAGAAAAAGGGCGTGATTTTTTGCAAAGTCACGACCTTTTTATTTTTTTGCGCGAAGCGACGTTAGTTCAAGTAACGCTATTCGCTTTGCCTCTACTCATCCACGTGGCACAACGTGCGACGTTTAAAAATAGAGTAGAGTAGCGTTCGACAGCCATTGGAGGCGTCGAACGCTATCTTATTTATGCACTGAAGTCTTTCAGCATTCTCGCAATTGAGCGAATACCTTTCGCTGTTGCCCCTACCGGCATTTCAGATGTTGCCCCGCCATGGTAAGCAGCGGCTAAATCCAAATGTACCCAGCCTTCTGGCTTAACAAAGCGTGATAAGAAGCCCGCAGCGTTTGATGCACCGCCACCACCGCCACCTTTCATTGGGCGACTGTTTGCTGTATCTGCGAACGCCGATGGACAGCGCTCTGCGTGGAAATCTTCAAGTGGTAGCGCCCAAAAACGTTCGTTTTCTGCCTTCGCTGCTTTAAGCATTTGTTCGCGGGCATTATCATCTAACGAGAATACGCCATGGTAGTCAGAACCCAGTGCAACCACTGCAGCACCGGTTAGCGTTGCTGCATCAATAATCAACGGTGCGCCCGTTTCCGTTGCCGCCATAAGGCCATCAGCCAACACTAAACGTCCTTCAGCATCGGTATTAACCACTTCAACGGTTACCCCATTTTTATAGGTAAGCACATCACCTAACTTATAAGCGTGACCGCTAATAAGGTTTTCTGCACAGCACAAAATAAGCTGAATACGCTTTTCACTGCCTTGAGAAATAGATAGCCCTAATGCCCCTGTTACCGTCGCTGCGCCGCCCATGTCACATTTCATATCTAACATGCCTTCGCTTGATTTAATGCTGTAGCCACCGCTGTCGAAGGTGATGCCTTTTCCAACTAGCACGGCATCAACCGGCGCATCCGTATTACCTGTTGGGTTGTAATCAAGTACCAGCATTGCAGGCGGACGTTCACTGCCGCGGCCCACATTATAAATGCCAATCCAGCCCTGCTCTTTAAGATCTTCACCTACCGTCATTGAGTAAGTGACCTTGTCACCACCCAGTGACTTAAGCCACTGTGCTGCTCGGGTTGCTAAGGTTTCAGGGCTTAGATCTTCAGGTGTTTCGTTTACCAGCTGACGGGTAAATAGTAACGCCGCATATTCTTGCTCTAGCGCTTCTTTGTCAGCCGTTTCGGCCCATTTTATTGACGCTGGTTTGCGCGCACGCGTGAAGCTAAGTGCAAAAGCCCACTGCTGCTCTTTGTGCCAATCACCGCTTAGCGTAACTGCTGGCAGGCTTAAGCCATCTAGCTTTCTTGCCGCTTGCTGAATTAAACGCTCATTAAGCTTGTCGTCAGGCAGGTGAATAACTGCACCTGATTCAGTGAAAGAAAGCTTAGCACTCTCGCCCCACACTGCTTCAGCACTGTTTCTAGAAAGGCTAACGGTAAATTCTGCCATCGCGTTTTATTCCTTATTACATCGTTATATTATTGCAAAGCGCTTTTTGCGCTTGCACAAATGTTTGTTACTCTTTGGCGCCTTGTTTACTGCGCTTGTTGTTCGCTAACCACATACGCTTTGTTCGCTAAGCGCATACGCTATACGTGCTCGTTCAAAAGCACACATATCAATTAGCGAAACACACTAACGTGTTTTCACCTACATTCTAAAAAAGGCGTCACATGAAGTTTTCACCTTCCTTATTACGCGGCACCCTTATAAAAAGGTACAAGCGATTTCTTGCCGATGTTGAGTTAGACGACGGCACTATTGTAACTGCACATTGCCCAAATACTGGCGCTATGACTGGCTGCGCTGTTCCTGGATACACTGTCTTTTTAAGTGAGTCCACCAACCCTAATCGAAAACTCAAGTATACATGGGAGCTAGCCCAAACATTTGATGGTCACTTCATCGGCATTAATACGCACAATGCTAATAAACTGGTGGCGGAAGCGCTAGATAACAAGGTGCTAAGCGAATTTTCAGACATCACAGATTGGAAAGCAGAAGTAACACCGCCAACCGCCAATAGCCGGTTCGACTTTGCATTAACTCGAAAAAATGCCGAACATCAGAGTGTTACTGAGTATATGGAAGTTAAATCCGTCACCTTAGCAGATGAAAACAAAGGGTTCTTCCCCGACGCAGTCACGCAACGCGGCGCGAAGCACTGTTTAGAACTTGCTCGTTTATCTGACAGTGGTATAAAAACCAATCTATTATTCTGCGTACAACACACCGCCATCGAAAGTGTACAAGTGGCCGAGCATATTGATCCAACTTATGCAGAAAGCGTAAAGATTGCCGCAAACGCTGGCGTAACGGTTTTGGCGGCAAGCTGTATAATAGACGAACAAAAAATCCTATTAAATCAAACACTCCCTTTGATTTTATAAAAAATAGGTTGATTTTTTTCATTTCGCCTTCATATTTGCGCCTTGTTTTAGTGGGAGAACGCACTAATGCGTTTGCTGGTAGCCAGCGGGCTAAATGAAAAAACACCTGGCTAATTTATGAAAGCAATACACCAGCATAATAATTACATAGACACGATTGATTGCCTGAAGTTGTCGAGTCTGATATAGATATCGGTCCAATCAGGACAAGATGGATGTCGTAGTGTAGGAGATGTGGCAGATGCCAACAGGAAAAGAAACAAAATCCCTAGGACTATTAGCGCTGGCAGGTTTACAGCCGTACGAGCCAAAAGCTGACGAAGAGTACATGGGCGAGCCCCAAATGGAGCACTTCCGTCTATTGCTTAAAGCATGGCGCAACCAACTTCGTGAAGAAGTTGACCGTACAGTAACGCACATGAAGGATGAAGCAGCAAACTTCCCTGATCCTGTAGACCGTGCAGCTCAAGAAGAAGAGTTCAGCCTTGAGTTACGTACACGTGACCGTGAGCGTAAGCTAATAAAGAAAATTGAAAAAACGCTTAAGCGAATTGAAGAAGACGATTTCGGCTTCTGTGACCAGTGTGGTATCGAAATTGGTATTCGTCGCTTAGAAGCTCGTCCTACAGCAGATTTATGTATCGACTGTAAGACCATGGCTGAAATTAAAGAAAAACAACTTCAAGGTTAAGTTACTAGCCTCGATTACGTTGATATAGAAAGCCTCATCCCGAAAAGATGGGGCTTTTTGTTAAGCCTTTATTATGCATAACCACTATGTAGGGCGCTTTGCTCCCTCTCCATCCGGCCAACTTCACTTCGGTTCGATAGTTACCGCTGTTGCCAGCTACCTAGATGCCAAAAGCCATAACGGAAAATGGCTGCTACGTATGGAAGATATAGACGAGCCGCGCTGTATTAAAGGTGTAGATAAAGACATACTCACTACCCTAGAAGCCCACGGCCTGTATTGGGACGGCGACGTCATCTATCAAAGCCAACAACATGCCCGTTATCAAGCGGTTCTCGATGACTTACTTACACAACAAAAAGCCTATTTTTGTACCTGCACACGTAAGCAAATTAAAGCCATGGGCGGTGTTTATAACGGCCACTGTCGAACTGAGCCAGTGCACTCCAACACACAGGATTGTGCAGTTCGTTTAAAAGTAGATACTCAACTTGAAGCCTTTGATGACGTGCTTATGGGCAAAGTTATGCCCTCTAATTCAAGCTCCGATTTAATAGCCGAAGACGTAGTACTGAAACGTCGAGACGGCTTATTTTCGTATAACCTTGTCGTGATTTTAGATGACGTATTTCAGCAAGTTAACCATGTCATTAGAGGGTGTGATTTAATTGATGTCACGCCTTTACAGCGCGCCGTATATCACACGCTGGGCTATTCTACTCCTGAATACGGTCACGTGCCGGTCGCTGCCGTGGCACCAGGCAGAAAACTAAGTAAACAAAACCGTGCAGCGCCAGTTAAAAACGAATCAGCTTTAGATAATCTCGTGCGTGTGATGCACTTTTTAGGCTTTTCCTTTCCAAATGCGTCAGAATTTGGTGATATTGATTCGGCGCTTAAGACGGCTATTTCAATGTGGAATAGGAAAAAAGTAGTGAAAACACCCGAAATTATTGTTCCACAGCATGAATCCACTTATTATAGCGAACCTTTATAGTCTGCGGAGATACCATCATCATTCATCGTGTTTTTAAATCTGTTAAGCGCGCTTTTTCAAAAGAGAGTTCGTCTCCTAACGCTTTAAAGCCAAGGACTATGACCCGTGGAGAACACGGTATATCTCGCGAAGACGTAAGCGCAAATGCATTAAAAGTAATGTATCGCCTTAATGGAGCTGGCTTCGAATCCTATTTGGTAGGAGGCTGTGTACGCGACATTTTGATGGGTCACGAACCAAAAGATTTCGACGTGGTGACGAACGCCACACCTGAACAAATTAAAGGCTTGTTCAGAAATTGCCGCCTTATCGGCAGGCGCTTTCGTTTGGCCCACATCGTGTTTGGCCGTGAAATCATTGAAGTTGCCACGTTCCGTGGGCACCACCAAGAGACTGACGAAGACGAAAACCTTCCCAAGGGCAAGGCTGTCGCAAAGCGCGACGCTCACGGTCAATTAGTACGCGATAACGTATTTGGCACCATTGAAGAAGATGCTGAACGCCGTGACTTTACCTTTAACGCCATGTATTACAGCGTGGCAGACTTTACGGTAAAAGACTTCGCTAATGGCTTAGCCGCCATAGAAAAACGAGAAGTTGAGCTTATTGGCGACCCGGAAACACGCTACCGTGAAGATCCGGTACGCATGCTACGTGCGGTGCGCTTTGCCGTTAAGCTTGGCATGCGCATTGAAGCAAAAACCGCTGCACCGATAAAATCTCTGGCCAACCTTTTACAGAACATTCCACCAGCGCGCTTGTTTGAAGAAACCCTTAAACTGTTTTTATCGGGTAAGGGAGAAGAAACCTTCTTAATGCTGCACGAATACGGCTTAATCGAGCCTTTGTTCCCTCAGCTAACGCCGTTTTTGAAAGATGAAAACAGCCGTGAAATGCAGTTTGTACGTCGCGTACTTGCCAATACCGACGAGCGTATTAATAGCGACCAGCGAGTTACGCCAGCGTTCCTTTACGCCGCGCTACTCTGGTATCCGGTTGAAGAAGAGTCACAACGCTTACAAAGTGAGTCTGGCTTAAATGCTCACGATGCATTTAATATTGCGTCAGGTGAGGTTATCGCACGTCAAACACAACGTATTATGATCCCTAAACGCTTCTCTACCGTGGTTCGGGACATCTGGATTTTACAGCAACGCCTACCTAAGCGCTTTGGCCGTCGCGCTTTCCAATTGCTCACGCACCCTAAATTTAGAGCTGGCTATGACTTTTTACTTGCCCGCGGCCAAACCGAAGGTGGCGATCTATTAGAGCTAGCTCAGTGGTGGACGCACTTCCAACACGCTGACAACGGTAAGCAGAAAGGCATGCTTAACGCCCTTCGCAAAAGCGAAGGCGGCGCAAAAGGTGCCCCGCGTAAGCGCAAGCGTAAACCAGCGAAGCGAGGTCCTGATGCATAAAGAGCACGTTTACATTGGTGTAGGTAGCAACCTCGGCGATAGCCAGGGAAAAGCCCAGCGCGCGTTTGATGCGATAGGTCAAATCGAAGACACCCGCGTACTTAAAACCTCTTCACTTTATTCCAGTAAACCGATGGGGCCGCAAGACCAACCTGACTATATTAACGCGGTGTGCTTAATTGAGACCTCGTTAAAGCCGCACGGCTTATTGAAGCAGCTGCAACGCATTGAGCTGGAAGAAGGCCGTGAGCGCAAAGGTGAGCGCTGGGGTCCACGCACGTTGGATTTGGATATTTTGTTGTACGGCAGCGAAACTATCGACACCGCAGACTTAATCATTCCCCATTACGGCATGGCAGAGCGCGAGTTTGTTATGGTGCCGCTGTTTGAAATTGCGCCCAATATGGTTATGCACGATGGCAAACCCATCTCGGCATGGGTCGCTAACTGCTCGCTGGATGGACTTCGTCGCCTGCGCTCTTCCAATTAGCGGCAAAATCCGTATAGTTCGCCACACGATACCAACAATATCAATCTGAGACATGTCATGAAGAAAGTAACTGTATCGGGCTTGCTTAAGAAAAAGCAGGCCGGGGAAAAGATCACCTCTTTAACCGCTTACGACGCCAGCTTCGCCAAAATGTTCGACGAACAAGGCGTTGACGCCCTTCTTATCGGCGACTCTTTAGGCATGGTCCTTCAAGGTGAAGACGACACCCTACCGGTAACCATTGATGACATTGCCTACCACACGAAAAGTGTGCGTCGCGGCACTGAACGCGCCTTCGTATTAGCCGATATGCCGTTTATGTCTTACGCCACTCCTGAGCAAACCTACGCCAATGCAGCAAAGCTTATGGCTGCAGGTGCAAGTATGGTTAAGATGGAAGGTGGAAGCTGGTTGTGCGACACCATCAAAGGCTTAAACCTGCGCGGCGTCCCTGTGTGTGGCCATTTAGGCTTAACGCCTCAGTCAGTGCACGTATTCGGTGGTTTTAAAGTACAAGGCCGCGAAGCGAGCCAGGCTGAAAAACTGCTTAGCGAAGCGAAAGCGTTGGAAGAAGCCGGTATTCAGTTATTAGTGCTTGAGTGCGTGCCTTCATCGCTAGGCAAAGCGGTTAGCGAAGCCCTAACCATACCGGTAATCGGTATAGGCGCAGGCAAAGATACCGACGGTCAAATTCTGGTGATGCACGACATGTTTGGCATCAGCGCAAACTATATGCCGAAGTTCTCAAAGAACTACCTTGTAGAAACCGGCGATATGCGCAAAGCCGTATCAAAATATATTGAAGATGTGCAAAGCGGTGCGTTCCCATCGGCTGAACACAGCTTCGAGTAACGAGGTAAATTATGAAGGTGGTTGATAGTATTTCAGCATTACGCAGCACGGTGAACGCATGGCGACGTAATGGTGAAACCGTAGGTTTTGTACCCACTATGGGCAACCTGCACGATGGTCATCTCAAACTAGTTAAAAAAGCGAAAGCGCACAACGACAAAGTGGTGGTTAGCATTTTTGTTAACCCCATGCAATTTGGTGCGAACGAAGATTTAGACGCGTATCCACGCACTATCGAAGAAGATAAAGCTAAGCTTATTTCTGTGGGTGCTGACGCGGTGTTTTTACCTAGCGTAGCGGAAATGTATCCGGCAGGTCTGGATGCGCAGACGTTCGTTGAAGTGCCCGGTATTTCAGACTCGCACTGTGGCGCCAGTCGCCCTGGCCATTTTCGCGGCGTCGCTACCGTGGTGACCAAGCTTTTCAACATGGTACAGCCCGACGATGCGTTTTTTGGTGAAAAAGACTTCCAGCAGCTACAAGTTATTCGGGCGTTAGCTCGCGATTTATCAATGGCAGTGAAGGTTCACGGGGTGCCTACAGAGCGCGAAACGTCAGGCCTAGCAATGAGCTCTAGAAATGGCTACCTGACAGACACTGAAAAAGCGACGGCGAGTGCTATTTTTGCAGAAATGCAGCGCTTAAAAGCGGGCATAGAAAGTGGTAACACCGACTTTGTTCAGCTTGAAAATGCCATGGTCAGTAACCTTGAAACAAAAGGCTTTAAGAAAGACTACTGTCAGGTAGTTAACGCCGCCACCTTTGAACCAGCTAACGATAGCGACAAAGAATTAGTTCTGCTTGTTGCTATGTTTATGGGCAAGACACGCTTAATTGATAATATGCAAATTACGCGAGATTAAGCGTAATACCAATCCTCACGGATAGTCTCGAACTACAAAAGAAAACGCCCGATGCATGACTCCTAAACAGAGCCTGTATCGGGCGTTTTTTTATTTGTTGCTGCTGAAGTCTTTAAGACGCAACGGTTTCTGTTTCGCGAACGAAATCCATTAGCTCTTTCCAAGCCTGAGTCTCTTTCGCAATTAAGTGTTGCTCAGCCAAAATTGCGGCCAAGTCGTTATGGCTAGTAAGCGGATTCGCTAACACTACGCGAAACACGGTAATACACTGGGAAGGGTAATCCGGCGCTTCCAGGCGAGTACGAGACACAAAAGACTTACCTGCTTCACGCTGCTGCTTTTGTACCGCAACAACAAGGGCGTCAACCTTCTCATTAATAGCGTTGCGGGTTTTAGCATTCACATGCTTCAGCTTTTCCTGCACTTCAGCGGGACAAACGCGATAGGTCAACAGTGATAGAATAGGTGTGGTCGTCAATTCAAAGTCTTGGGCTTTATCAATCATCTGCGCAAAGTCTTTGGCTTTATCAATGCTGCGATCAATAAGTAGCTCGTACCCTTTGCGACCGAATATATGCAGCGCCGAGTACACCATCATGGCCATACCGTTTCGGGAGCCTTCAAGCGTGGTAGCACCTAAGTCTTTAGAGCCTGCACGCAAAATATATTGCGCGTGATGTCTTACCGCATTGGCATTTTGTGGGTCTTTGAAAAGCGCCATTCCTGCGCCCATTGGCACGTACATTTGCTTATGTGCATCAATAGTCACTGAGTCTGCGCGTTCAATACCTTTTAGTCTGTCGCGATAGCGCGCCGAGAACAGCGTAGCGCCGCCCCAGGCTGCGTCTACATGGAACCAGCAGCCTAACTCTTTGGCTACGTCAGCAAGCTCGTCTAGTGGGTCTACGTGCCCTGTTTCGGTGGTGCCGCCTACCCCAACGATAGCAAGAAGCTTATTGCCTTCCTCTTGATAACGTTTGCCAATGCGAAGGGCTTTTGCTGGATCTAGGGTTTGCTTTGGCGCGGGCACAGTTAATAATTGTTCGCGGCCTAACCCCAATACATCCACTGCCTTTGACAGCGAGTAATGCCCACGTTTACTGCACATCACGCCTAAATTGTTAATGTCGTAGTGACGATAGGCAGCGGCAAGACCTGCTTTTGCCACGCCAGAAAACCCTTTTTGTGGGCCTAGTAGTTTGTTGCGAGCCACCCATAAGGCAGTGATGTTGGCAATGGTTCCGCCAGAGCAAAATGCCCCCAAAGAATGGGCCGCACTGTGTAGATGGTTGTCGTAAAAGCTTTGAGGCTGATCGTACACAAGGTTGTGCATCATACCCAATACTTGACGTTCTAGCGGCGTGAAAGCTTTAGACGTTTCTATTTTAACCAAGTTCTGGTTAAGCCCGACCATTAACTTAGAAAGCGGCAGGTGAAAATAGGGCAACGCTGAGGTCATGTGACCAATAAAGGTAGGCGAGTAAGTATTAACTGAATGCGCAACAAGCTTATCTAACAAGCTTTCAGCATGAGTAGACACAAACTCGGGTGACTCAGGCACCTTGGAGTCTGAAAAGTCTTTTTCAATTTCTTCTAACGACGTCTTTTTTGTCACTACGTGCTGCGACAAAAAATCTAAGATATTGTCAGATAAATGCTGCTCTATTTGAGCCAGCTTTGAGTCTTTGTGTTCAGGCTTGGTAAAGACCCTAAACAGGTGCTCTAAACTAACTTGCGCTTCACCCACTCAACACACCTCATACTTAAAACAATCACACATTTCGCTTACATTTATTGGGCGAAATCAACAGGCGGTTTTGTAGGACACCGGCCTGACACTTACTTTTCCTTTTAGCCAAATAGCATTCAACACAATTACTTTGCGACTGGTGCAGCTATTTATCCAACATATCCCTTAACGGTACATCGGCTGGGCTAATGCGCGTTGACGCGGTCCATTCGTTGCCAAACCTGAAAACTTATCACAATACTTTCAGGGTGTCGCACTTTACATCAGATTGCAATGCTCGCCAAGGGTTAGCGCACGGCATTTAAGCGACTATTAACGTTTTATTACATGCAAAAAACTTATGAAGCGGTTAACTCTGCACACGTATTTAAACGAATTCCCCCGAATTTTGTACCGCAAATTCTATCAGTCTCTACTATATTTAATTTATGAATAGTACCAACACGGGTCTCTCGTATTGGTTTTCCATCTTCTAATTGCGAGCCTAAGTAGCCATTGAACTCACATTCAAGCATTCATCGCTGCGATAAAGTACTGCTTCAAAGCAAGGGGGTCTGTTTATGCCCATTCGTGAAATTTCCGAGGATTTCTCTATCGATGATATCGTGCCTTATTTTCAACCCATCGTTGACTTACAAAGCCAAGGAGTATGGCGCTACGAGTGCCTGGCACGCTTGATAACCCGAGGTGATAAGACTTTTTTACCTAGCGAATTTCTCTACCTTATAGAGCGCGAACAACACGTAAATACGCTTGCAGCGAGCATGTTTGTGCAATGTGCCAGCTATTTTCACGACGTTAATATCCCTTGGAACATCAATATAACTGCCAATGACCTTCACAATGTAGAGCTTACTAATACCCTCATCACCCATTTAGCAAGCTATCCCACGCCGGAGCGTGTAAGTATAGAAGTGAGTGCTTCTACTGCCCTATCCAATCCGAAAAGCCTTACCGCATTTATCGAAAAAAGCATGCATGTGGGGCTGGGCGTTTTCATCGACAACGTTGGATCATGCCCAGGTAACATACGAGCGCTTATGAACTTGCCAGTTCGGGGGATTAAGCTCGCTGGCGGGCTAATTAAACACTATGACGAACAAGAGGCAGTGAGGGAATATGTAGACTATCTGCTGTCGCTATGTGAACGCCATGGAGTAAGCACTATTGCCGAGCACGTAGAAGATGAGGCGCATCTAGAACGCGTAAAACGCCTGCCCATTCGTTATGCACAGGGATATGTGTTTAGTCCGCCCATGGCGAATGTGCGAAGTGCCACTGCGCGCCATTAACAAGCGAATTATACGAATTTGAATAACAAACGGGGCGAGATTTTCATCTCACCCCACTTTTATCAGCTTTCAGTATTTCTTGCTGCTATAGCAGACTCAGCTTTCTTCGCTACGGCAGTTAAGCTGCCAGCACGATTGACCGCTCCCTCGGTACTTTCGCTCAAACGGCGTCATGTGATCATCGCCAGTAACTTCAGATAAATCAGATACCATGCCGTAATGTTTAGCCGCTTGCGCAAATTCCATTAGATAAATAAGCCAGTTGCTACGCACCTCAATATTAGGTGTGATCGCCATCAGGTCCACCATGGCCGCACTACCGTGCCAGCGCTTTTGAACCTGCGTCTTTTTAGGATAGGGGTTGGGATACAGCAGAAAGTGCTGAGTCACGTTCCAACTAGACTGCTTTACTAAGCGCCAAAAGTCGTTCACATCGGCACGAATGACCCGATAGTTATCTTGCTGTGCACTGTAATGCTCGTGTTTTTCCACCCGCAGCGCCGACTTATCGATACCGATAACACGCGCATCGGGGGTTGCTCTTGCAATATTCGCCGTACTTTCGCCAACGCCGCAGCATGAATCTAAAATGATCTCGCCGCTAAAGCCATTAAGCCACGCGCTGACATCATCAAACGCGGCTTGTGTATGGTCGCTAATCGGTCGCTTATTTTCACTCGCTTGGTACTTTTTCACTAAGTCGTCTAACTTATCGTGAATACCTACCTGCGATGTTGTGATTTCTCTAGAATTACCGCTGGCCATTAGCTACGAATACCTTTACCCGTTTTAAGTAGGTAGTACGCCACACCAAATAGCAGTGCATTAAAGCCCACTAACAAGGCAAGCGACAAGGTTACATTTACGTCAGAGACCCCTAAGAACCCATAACGAAACCCGTTGACCATATACACAACAGGGTTCGCCTTACTCACCCACTGCCAGAATTCAGGCAATAGGGTAAGTGAATAAAACACACCACCTAAGTAAGTTAACGGTGTTAATACAAACGTTGGAACCACGCTAATATCATCAAAGGTCTTCGCAAATACCGCATTAATTAAACCCGCAGTCGCAAACAAGGTAGAAGTGAGTAACAACGTGAGCGCAATAATGCCCAAATTGTGTATTTGAACATCAACGAAAAACAACGATACTAAGGTAACGATAATACCTATCAGTATGGCGCGGGCCACGCCGCCGCCCACATACCCAAGAATGATGACCGAAGTGGGTACTGGTGACACCAACAGCTCTTCAATATTGCGCTGAAATTTAGCACTAAAAAATGAAGAGGACACGTTGGCGTAGGAGTTTGTGATTACCGACATCATAATAAGGCCGGGCACAATAAACTCCATGTAAGTAAAGCCGCCCATTTCGCCAATACGATTACCAATAAGGCTACCGAATATCACGAAGTACAAACTCATTGTAATAGCTGGCGGCACAAGGGTTTGTACCCATATGCGCAAAAAGCGCGTGCATTCTTTTATCCAAATAGTGGTTAGCGCCACATAGTTTTGCTTAAACCAACCCACGTTTTCTTCTGTGTTCATTTGTGTACTTTCAGTTTTCATGTTTTTCACCTTTACCTGCTGTGGGTTTAGCCAGCTTGCTTCGCTGATTCAACTAAACGCACAAATAGCTCTTCAAGGCGATTTGATTTATTGCGCATGCTCATTACTTGAATACCCTTTTCACTTAGCTGGGTGAAAACCGGGTTCAATCCTTCCGTTTTCTCAACATCAACTTCAAGGGTATGGTCGTCAATCAAACGGTGTTCAAAGCCCGTTAGTAGGTCATCTGTCGTCGTCATGCCATCTGGAATTTTGATATCCAACACAAAGGTTTCTAGGCTTAGTTTAGACAATAAAGCTTTCATGCTGGTGTTCTCGACAATGGTGCCCTTGTTAATAATGGCGATATTGCGACACAGCATTTCTGCTTCTTCAAGATAGTGGGTAGTGAGGATAATCGTGATCCCCTGACGGTTAATCTCTTCTAAGAAACCCCACATAGAGCGGCGAATTTCAATATCTACGCCCGCGGTTGGCTCATCTAAAATAAGCAATTTCGGCTCATGCATGAGTGCGCGAGCAATCATCAGTCTTCGCTTCATACCACCCGATAGCTCGCGCGCGCGGGCATCGCGTTTTTCCCACAGGTCGAGCTGAGCAAGGTATTTTTTAGCACGCTCTTTCGCAATACTGCGCGGTACGCCGTAGTAACCTGCCTGATTCAATACAATTTGCAGTACAGTTTCAAATTGGTTGAAATTGAACTCTTGTGGCACCAGACCAATGCAGGCTTTGGCTTGCTCTTTTTGCGTTGTGAGGTCATAACCAAACACCGACACACTGCCATTGGTTTGGTTTACAAGTGAACTGATAATACCAATAGTGGTAGATTTACCCGCCCCATTTGGGCCAAGTAATGCAAAGAAGTCTCCTTCTTGTACTGTAAGGTCGACGCCTTTTAGTGCCTGTACGCCACCTTTGTAGGTTTTGGTTAACCCTTTAATGTCCAACGCTTTCATGATTTGCCCGTAGTGAGAGTGTGATCACTAAGACGTATTGACCTTTGATGCAAACCAAAGGTCAGCACGCCCTAATTAACTTTAGTGAGATGCAGTTATCTGTCGCTAACAACTTACAACCAACGAAGTGTAACCTAGTTCATGCCATTAAATGAATACACTCGCGTTTAGTGGTTGCTTTAAACAGTTTAAGCTTTCGTCTTCTAAATGAGAGCGAAAACGCCTTTTTTCAACCCCAATAAAAAAGCGCTGCGTACCGTTGGGGTAGTACGCAGCGCAAAGGGTAGCTTAATACCAGTCTGAATAGATAATTGAGACTTTTACGTAGAAGTTCAGCCTTACCGCTTCCACGGCACTGTTTCCCCTCTCCCAGTCTTTGAAGAGGCTTCTACAGTGCAATCCGCCTCGCTTGCCTGGCACTTAAAAAAAGCAGTGCGCTAAACTCGACGGACAAATACTATTAAACCCGTTATTAATGGCAAAAAAAGCGCGTAATTGTGGAAATGTGGTGGTGATTTAGCTTTCCTATAGATTTAGCATGTGAAACTGCACTACAAGCGTTTTATTAATCCGCGCTTGGGGACGTTGTGTGGGGCTGCCGCCAAAGATAAAGTTCACGATAAGCCCCTCAAATATGGCGTAAATGAGGCAGGCTTGAGGATTTTATGCCGAACTTAGGCAATAGCTGTCATTCATAGGTATAGTGTGCGCTCTATCAGAATTATATTTGCGGGTTAATGTATGCCAAAGACAATTGCATTAGTGGAAGATGACGCGGCCATTCGCGAAAATTACATTATGGCGCTTAAAGCGCAGGGCTATAGCGTGAATGCCTATGAGGACAGGCCTTCTGCTGCTGAAGCGTTTAACCACACCTTACCCGACTTAGCCATTATCGATATTGGTTTGAAAGATGAAATTGAGGGGGGCTTTATGCTGTGTCAGCAACTGCGAGGCCTATCACAAACCCTACCTATCATCTTTTTTACTGCACGAGATAACGACGTAGATACTATCAGCGGCCTTAGAATGGGCGCGGACGACTACCTGACTAAAGATATTAGCATGGCTCATCTGCTAGCACGCATTGCAGCCTTGTTTAGGCGTACAGACTTACTTGCTGCCCCCACAGAGCAAAAAGATGAACTAAAAGTTGGCGACTTAAAAGTAGACGTGTCGAGAATGACGGTAAGCTGGCAGAACCAGCCCGTTTTGTTGACGGTAACAGAGTTTTGGATGCTGCATGCGCTCATTAAGCGCCCAGGTCATGTTAAAAGCCGCCAACAGCTCATGGATGAATCCAGAATGGTGGTAGACGACACCACCATTACTTCGCATATCAAACGTATGCGTAAAAAGTTTGTGCAGCTTGACCCAAACTTCGATCATATCGACACCGTGTACGGCATGGGATATCGCTGGCAGCTGTAGCGGGCTTTCGACTAAAACTGCGTTTCGTCTGATTAAAAGATAAGGGCAACCGACTAAAAACATGGGATTTCGCTTTTCAATACGCCTTCAGCTTATGGTGCTGTCGCTGTTCTTATTCACCATACCCTACTTAGGTTATAACTATGTGTGGGAGCTTGAGCAGTATCTGCGAAACGGTCAAGAACAAACCATGATTGGCACGGCGCGAGCTGTTGCCACTGCCCTTCACGAGCGTCCCGCTTTATTTGATAGCCAATCGGCGTATCTTCAAGACGTGCGCCCTGGAACAGATCTTTACGCGCCACCTATCCCGTCCCCCATTCGACTGGATGGCGAACTTAACGACTGGCAGCAAGTCAGCGAGTTAATGAGTGAGTATGGCAGTGGCGAAGTTATTGAGTATTACAATGGCTATGCGGGAGAACCCACTAGCTTGTCGTTTAAGCATATGGTGGGGCGCTACGGTCAATTTCTGTATGCCATGTTTGAAGTCAGTGATGACGTGCTGCTGTGGCGACAACCCAATAGTTTAAGCGTGGAGACTGGCGACCACTTACTTGTGGGCATGGAAACTCCACAGGGAGAATTAGCAAGGTATGTTGTCGCCCCTTATGAAAGTGGCTGGGTAAATGCGTACAAGCTGGCAGATAACACAACGACAACTCGGGCGGTAGAGAACGCGCTCTCTATTCAAGGCCGATGGCAAGAAACTGCCACGGGCTACAACATTGAACTGCGCTTTCCGCTATCTATGACCACAGGCGGCTTGGCATTTTCAATTGTCGATGTGGACGACAGGGCAAGTCGATTGAAGCAGTACGCGTTAGGTACGGCGAATACAAAAGAGCTCGCTGAATTAGGTACTGTTATCACTCCTTCCCCTGAAATTGAGCGCATTCTGGCAGGTTTAAAATATGCCGATTCACGGGTTTGGGTTGTAGATAAGCACAAGCGGGTACTCGCCCGCGCTGGTGACATTCAATCGGCCACAGGCATTGAAGTAGATGAAAAAGAAACCTCTTCAAATGCAATTTGGCACTGGGTTGAGAGTGAGTGGTTACTTCCACTTTATTATCAGATTCTTACGCGGCCACCTGCCGACTTTATTGACGAGCTAGACGATGCTTATGCATTGGTAGGGCAGGATTTAGGCACGGCGCTGAATGGCCAACCCGATTCACTATGGCGTTTGTCACCCGATAACAAAGCCATAGTACTCTCCGCTGCCTACCCAATTTTTATTGAAGGCAACGTAATGGGGGCAGTTATTGTAGAGCAAACCACCAATGGTATTCGTACGTTGCGGAACCGGGCGTTAGAACAACTCTTTCACGTGATTTTAGCAGTGATGACCATAGGTACATTAGGGTTACTGCTGTTCGCTACGCGAATTTCAAACCGCATTCGCTCCCTTCGCGATAACACCGAAGCGGTGATAGATGATAATGGCAAAATCATTGGCACCCTGCCGGTTTCAAATCAGCGTGATGAAATTGGTGATTTATCCCGTTCATTTGCGGATGTGCTTTCACGGTTACAGCAGTACAACTCCTATTTAGAAAACATGGCATCTCGCTTGTCTCACGAACTTAGAACGCCCATTGCCGTGGTAAAATCGTCGCTGGATATGCTGACTCAGGTGAATGACGCCGACCAACAAGCCGTTTTTGTTGAGAGGGCGCAATCAGGGGTGAACCGCCTAAGTACAATATTAAACAGTATGAGTGAAGCCACCCGATTAGAGCAGGCCATTCAACAAGAAGATTTAGAGCCATTCGACTTAGTTAAGGTGATATCTGGTTGTATTGCTGGTTACGAACATGCTTATAGCCATCGACGCTTTAGTTTTACCCACAATGCTGATACTGCGCGCATACTTGGTTCCCCTGAACTTACGGCTCAAATGTTCGATAAAATTATCGCTAACGCCGTAGATTTCAGTGAAAAAGAAAGTGAAATCCCAGTCAGTATCACGGTTAAGGACAAGCAAGCTGAGTTAATCATTAGTAATACCGGGCCGCTTCTTCCTGAAGGAATGAGGTCTCAGTTGCTTCAGTCTATGGTGTCGGTGAGAAAAGAAAACGATGTGCAAAATGCCTCTTCACCGCACTTGGGGCTGGGACTTTATATTGCCAATATCATAATGACCTTCCACAAAGGTCAGTTGTCGTTATCCAATCGGAAGGATAGTACAGGTGTAGTCGTCAGCGCGCGCTTTCCTTTGATGTGAATGAATGAAAAAAACGTCCAACTCGGTCTATAGTTAAAGTCTAATGAACTTTGCTACATAGATAGCGAAAGCCGAGCACATACCTCATACCAGTTCACATAGGTTATTATCTATACGGATTAATGGTATGGACCCTCTCCTCCCATAAAGGCTTCAAATGAGCCAAGATAGGGTTGTTCAAATCACTATCAAGAAGGAGAAGGTCACATGAGTAAGGTAACAATAGGTCTCGATATC